>JAHFAF010000006.1 GCA_023250715.1 Pseudobdellovibrionaceae bacterium
GGCGACTCCAGCAAGACTTGAACTTGCAACCCCTACCTTCGGAGGGTAGTACTCTATCCAATTGAGCTATGGAGTCCCTGGAAGTGATTTGATTTGGGTGCAGTTCTTTTAGAACGAGTAAGATCTTGCGGATTTCGATAACTTAACGCGCGCGAACGATTTTAGTGCCCTGATTTTTGATGCACCTATGGTGGCAGATTTTTCATAGGCGCTCCCAAAAACGATTTTTGCGGCCATTGCGCCCGCCCCCGCTCCGAATCCTATTTTTTTATTTCACTTTTCTTTTCCTCAAACTGCTGTTGAGCACAGGTCAGAGCAAGGTCAATCCATTCCTCTGTAAGTTTCTTGAACCTCTTATACTCTTCATTTTGTTGAGTGATCATTTTTACTAATTCGCTGGGGACATAGTGGTTCCTTTGTTTCATTTTGTAGGTGTACCCGAGCTGCCAGTACTCGCCATAAAAATTGCCATTCTTATCTTTTCTTTTTTGCTTCGAAACCTTTCCCGGTCGCATCGGTCCGATTTTTTGTAAATCTAATTGAATTTGTTTAATTCGCGCTTGTATTTTATGGATTTGTTTTGTCATATATGCAGTTTATAGAAACTACATATAATGTCAAACACAAAGAAGGAACACCATGGATTATTCAACAGCGCGCAAATCGAAAGAGCCAGATAGTTTCTCATCATCACGGCAATCGTTTAATGAGTTGCTCGACTCACTAAATTCTGGTGTAACGTCAGACATGAATCATAGCGACCTCGAAAGATTTTTGCAGACCGAGGGGCGAGAATTACTTCGCAAGCTTTTCGAAGAAAAACTTAGATTCCGTGGCGACGGAAATATTGGCGAAGTTGTGCAGGGATCAGATGGTGTAGATCGGCTTTACAAGCGCGAGTCAGCTCGGAATCTCAAATCTGTTTTCGGCGATGTGTCGGTTGAGCGGCTGGGATACGGCAAGCCTGGTGAAGCCAGCTTGTTTCCAAAAGATTTGGATCTTAATTTGCCGACGGAGATTTATTCTCATGGCATCAGCAGACTGATGTCATTGAATGCGAGTAAGGGATCATTTGACGAAGCCATTGCAACTGTTGAGGAGGCGACTGGCGTTGATGTTCCCAAACGTCAGGCGTTGGCGCTGGTGAAAAATGCAGCGCAAGATTTTGAAAGTTTTTATGAGCAGAACGAACCTGACATGCCTACTAAACGAGGAGATTTTGTAGTCGTTACTATGGATGCCAAGGGCATCGTGATGCGCAAAGAAAGCCTAACTGAGGACACTCGCAAACGCGCAGACGAATCCAAGACTAAATTGACGAAGCGACTTTCAAAAGGCGAGAAGGCGAATCGAAAGCGCATGGCCACCGTCGCTTCAGTCTACGAAATTGATCCCTTCAAACGTACGCCTGAACAAGTATGTTCGGACTTGCGTCCAGTGCGAGACGCAGTTGAGAAAAAGCGTCCACGTCCACAGAATAAGCGAGTATGGGCCAGTGTCGAAAGATCGCCTGAGGTCGTCACGGCAGAAGTTTTTGAGCATGCATCGAAACTGGACCCCGGCTCGGAAAAGACCTGGCTTGCGCTCGTCGACGGTGAACCAAACCAAATTTTACGAATCGAAAAGGAAGCGAAAGCCAGAAGTGTCGATATCACAATTATCTTGGATATCATTCATGTGATCGAGTATTTATGGAAGGCCTCACGCGTTTTCAATGAAGAGACCAGTAAAGAGGCGCAAGATTGGGTCACTGAAAGATTAATTGAGATTCTTCGTGGCAATTCAAGCCATGTTGCTGCTGGGATAAGACGGTCGGCGACATTGCGTGATCTAGATGAAGACGATAGAGAGCCTGTTGATAAATGCGCGGACTACCTCTTGAACAAATCAGCGTACCTAAAATACGACAAATATTTGGAAAGGGGATTTCCAATCGCGACGGGGGTTATTGAAGGCGCTTGTCGGTACCTGATCAAAGATCGACTGGATATTACAGGCGCGCGCTGGAGCCTTGACGGCGCCGAAGCCGTCCTAAAATTGCGCTCACTTCGAACCAGCGGCGATTTTGAACAGTACTGGATGTATCACGAGAATCAGGAGCTGCAGAGAAATCACGTGGCTAAGTTCAAGAACTCAAATTTGCCTAAAAAATAGTCGTTCTAAAGGAACTGCACCCATATTATTTTGAATGTATGGAATTTCTATAGGCAAGTGCCACTGTTTCACAGCGTAGCATGCATCTATTAAGGTACACCAATGCCAAATAACGTAAGTAAATCTCTAACAGAAATATCGAGATTCTTTCTGGAGCCAAAATCACCGATGCAGCGGAAATATGAGGCTCTGAGAGCCTACTTTGTCGACCAGCATCCAACCAGGGAGGTTTCAGAAGCATTTGGTTATACGGAAGGAGCTTTTCGCGTCCTGTGCCACTCTTTCCGGAGGGATCCCGATAAAAAGTTCTTTCTGGAAACGCGACCTGGTCCGAAGTTCTCGCCCAAAAAGGATCAGGCCCGGGATCGCGTGATTGCTCTCAGAAAACAGAACTATTCAACCGAAGATATCAGCCGCCTCTTGCGGGATGAGGGGATCTCATTGAGCGCGGTTTCGATCTGGGCCATTCTCAGTGAAGAAGGTTTTGAAAAGCTGCCAAAACGGCCTGACGAAGCCCGGCCCCAGTGGGCGAGGCCAGATCAGGCGCCCTACGCTGATGTTCGCCAATTTTCATTGGCGCCTCGTGTGATGGACACGAGGATTGCGGGTGTTTTTTTACTTTTCAAGCTGTTGGCCGAGACAAAGATCTGCGACATCCCTGAGGATCTCAAATGGTACGGCTCTAAAATGATTCCCGCGCAGAACGCTTTTCTGTCGAGTCTGCTTTTGAAACTCATTGGCAAGAGACGCAAGAGCCACATCATGGACCTTCAGTGCGACGAAGGGGCACCCTTTTCCATCGGCATGAATGAACTCCCGAAGCGGACCTACGTTGCCGAATACTCGGAACGGATGACTCACCAAAAAAATCTGGAATTTATGCAGCGTTGGTTAAAATGCCTACGAGACACGGATTTAATCTCAGGCAAGTCTTTAAATCTCGATTTTCAGTCGCTTCCCTACTTCGGCGAAGAGGATGTCGTTGAGAAGCACTACGTTTCCATGCGGAGTCGACGGCAGAAGGCAATCTTAGTGTTTTTCGCTCAGGATGCAGACTCAAGAATATTCTGCTACAGCAACGCGGACCTCAGGAAGGGAGAAGAATCCGATGAAGTCCTAAAGTTTATCGCCTTTTGGAAGAAACAAACAGGTCACTATCCGGCCCATCTCGTATTTGACTCGAAGCTCACAACCTATGCCAATCTCAAAAAAATTGCTGCCATGGGGATAACATTTGTAACGCTCCAGAGGCGATCGCCAGGGCTTACAAAGGATATGGCGAATATTGCGCAATCAGCATGGAGAGAGATTACGCTCAAAAAGGTAGAGAGAAAATTTAGAAACCCAAAGGTCATCGACAAAATGATTACCACGATCAAGGATTATGGCGGCCCCATCCGACAAGTGATCGTCAAGGACTTGGGTCATGAAACTCCAACCGTCATCATTACTAACGATGAAAAAACGTCTATTCCTGACCTGATCACGCGTTACGCGCTCAGAATGCTAATCGAAAATTCAATTTCAAATGGAGTTCGGTTTTTCCACACCACAGCGCTCTCAAGTGCGGTTGCAATCCGTGTCGACTTTGATGTCGTGCTGACTCTCGTTGGGCAGGCGCTCTATCGCAAACTCGCCGGAAAACTCCGCGGTTACGAGGATTGTGGGGCCGATGCCATTTTTAGAAAATTTATCGACACCCCCGGGAAAATCCACGTCGACACAAAGGAAATCGAGGTGCGCCTGAATAAGCGAGCGACTAACCCGATTCTTTTACAATCTGAATTGCTGAACACGCCGTTCGAACTGCCCTGGATTCCCGATAAACAACTCCGCATCACTGTACGTTAAACCGTACACTTTGGGCCAAAAATGTTAGGGAATTGGGCTACGTGGTAATCCAGGCTAGCCGGCCATCCTTAACCACAAAAGCTGGCCCTCCCGAATCTCCGTAACAGGCGCCGCGGCCGTAGCGCTGATCTAACAAAATCTCGTTCTTCTTGAAGACCGGATCGACAATTTTGACTCTCACGTCTCGCA
>JAHFAF010000401.1 GCA_023250715.1 Pseudobdellovibrionaceae bacterium
GAGATACTACTTCCCGCAAAATCCAACTCAACTCCCCGTGTAGGGCCAGCTGTTGGGGGGTGGCCTCTGTCGCCTCAAGACTGTCCAGAAGGGCTGCGTAGCGGGCGCGATAATTCGGCATCGCAGTTAGCACGTTCCCAAATAATTCTCCCGCATACCGAAGATAAGGTGCATTGCCCAATCCCCGCGAAATTGTGAGCTTCACGTCGAAGTCGGCCTTCGGAGCGTAATAATCGTCCTGGACAAGGTTCGTGGAAACGCCCCTCCCCTCGAATTCGCGAGCGATGATCTCGCAAATCTCCTTATTCGGATAAAAATCATCGCACGCGAGCCGCAGGCTCCGGGGCCCTGAAACTTCCTTTGAGCACTCGGTAAGTAAAGACCGCATGTCCCGGCAAAGACCGAACGTCACCGGCGTGAAATCGCACGCCTCAACGGTTTGTTGGATAAATCGTCGAATAGAGAGCGTTCCCTCACTCTGAAGACCCGGGCCAAAGACAAGCGAAGTGGAGAGGCCAACTTCCTGGACACCGAGCTCCTTTGAATCGCGAAACTCTTCAAAGCGATGGTAGGGGAAAGCCGTATCTGCGGTGAGATCCAAAAGGCCTGCCTTATAGAGCTCAAGATTGCGCTCGGGGTCCTTCACTACCTGCACCGCTATGGCCTCCCCACTTCTTCCTTCGAATTGGTTTTCACTCACTTTTCGAAACTCACCCGAAGAGACACCCGATTCGGACCGGTAAGGACAGAAATTAGGAATCGAAAGAGTCTCCTCTAAACGGTAGTTGGGCCGATGAAGCTCGAGCTCGAGACTATCTCCCACTACTTGCACTGACTTCACTTTTCGAAATAGGAAGCGTTTCACGAAAGGATTCGTGTTCAGTACTTTTCGCATCCCCTCCAGGTACTGGGCCGCCGTAACAAGGGCTCCGTCGGTCCATGTCCGGCCAGGAGCGATGGGTATGAGGGTGCATAGCCCATCGCCCCCGAGCCTGTTCTTTCCTAGGAAAGATGAAAGGGGAGTCGTCGTAAGTCCGTGAACCTGCAACCCGCTGTAATCGTAGGTTGTAAAAATATCATCGGACAAGGGACGTGAATCGATTGCGCATTGGAAGAGACGTGACATCGTTTCTTCCCCCTCAGTGCTGCAAATGCGCCAGGAGCCGCTCGGTTTTGGCTAGTTCACTTTGAAAATGCGCCAGGAACTTTGCCTCATTGCGAACGAAATAGGAATCCACGACCGCCTTGGAAGAGTGATCGAAATTGACGAGGTTCTCTCGATCCTTTGCGGTCTTGAGCACGCAGTCTTCTTTCACTTTCGCGAGATTTAGAATCGGCTTCATCAAAACTGCCCTCACCTGCTGCTCGAAAGGAAGAAAGTGGTAGTGGCTTACGAAATTCGTCGTGAGTGAGATAGTGAAGGTGTCGTTCTTCACATGGTGCCACCAGCCGGGAGGAAACCAAACCACGTCCCCTTCTTCGATAACGCAATCGTAGACCGGTACGCCATGGGCACCGAGCTCATCGACCAACTTATCATCGTAAACATTGAACCCATTTTGCACATATTGAGTGTACTCAGGGGGAACTAGCCGCATGCGCTTTTGCCCGCGAATCATCGCAAACCACGTGCTCACAAAGAAGGAATCGGTGTGTAGCGGGCTTTCTACTTTCGGATGTCCGAAAAGAATGGATCGCGTATCAAAGTGAATGACCTTCTGCACTCTATCGGCCCAATTTTCCTGAAAGCACGGAGGGACGGAGACATCTTTCAGAAGCTCGCAATAGCCCCGGCAGAAGAACCACCCGGCCGAGTAAAGATCCTGGTTCTCATCACTTTTTCCAGCAGCAATACCGAGAGCGCTCCGAAGATATTCCGCAATTTTCAAATTGGGTTTGGTTTGCGCCGCTTGGTAAGGATCTTTTTTGTAATTGCTCATAGGAACTTCGACGTTCCCATAAATGGAGGAAAAAAATTCTGGCGTCCATTTGGAGAAGGCCACCCAGTTGCGACAGCCTGCTTTTAGGATTACGGGCAGCTCTTTCTTTATGAAAGAATCGTCCGCGAAATCACCTTCGATCGTTTTGACTTGAATTAAATTCTTCGGATTCATGAATGCACCCTCATTCATTAAAGTTGGATATTAGCTTGGAAGGCACGGACTCGCAGGATAGGGAAGCGAGCCCGAGCCCTCCAACGGAAATTAACAGCGTCTCGCGGCGACGGCCATTTCGACCTGCCCGGAGATTTCGTTAATGACGATTTCGATGTCCTCGAACTCGCCCGAGACATTGAACAAATCGAGATTGAGCTCGGTATTCTGATTTTCTTTCTTGGTTTCCTGCATGGTTTTCTCCTTTTTTAAGTTTTGCGACCGCCACCCGGTGCCGCTCCCTATAGACTCTTGAGCAAGGCGCATACCAATGGTTTCCTGCTGGGTTTGCCTAGAATCGGCCGAAAAGGCGGCCATTTCGAAAAAGGGGGGTGGAGATTGGGCCGCGGGCGACTTATCGGTTGAGGGGCCCCTCAAGTAAGGTTAACCTGGGCTTGAATCCATGATCAAATTTTTAGGTCACCTTTTACTTCTTCCGGCTCTGACGCTTGCGGCCTCTCCTAAGGGAACTCCCAAAGTTTTGATTGTCTCTATCGATGGCCTTCGCCCCGATTATGTTCTTGAAGCGGACCGATTCGGACTAAAGATCCCGGAACTACGGCGGCTACTTTTGGAAGGGACCTACGCCAAGCATGTAACCGGCGTCGCCCCCACATTAACCTACCCGAGCCACACGACGCTTGTGACGGGAGTCTCGCCGGCCAAGCATGGCATCCTTTCTAATGTCTATTTTGATCCCGAAAACAAGAACCGCGGTGGGTGGCAGTGGTACGCGGAAGACATCAAGGTTCCCACCCTTTGGGATCTGGCGGAGAAGAAGGGCCTTGCGACCGTGAGTGTGGACTGGCCCGTGACTGTCGGTGCACACATCCGCTACCTCATCCCGCAGATGTTTCGAGGAAGTTCACCTACCTTGGATGATCATAAGATTTTGAAAGCGCTTGCCACTCCAGGTCTCTTGACCGAAGTGGAGAAAAAAATAGGAATTTACCCGGCTGGATACCAATACCAGTGGGAGAACGATAAAACGCGTACGGAATTCAGTCTCTATTTAATGAATACGAAGCACCCGAGCCTCCAGCTTGCGTACCTCTCGTCCTTGGATGAGGAGCAGCACTCTTCTGGGCCGTATAGCGCCGCAACTAAAGCCACTCTCGAAAAGATCGATGTCATGATTGGAGATTTGAGAAGGAACGGGGAAAAAACCGCGGGAGGGAATTTCATTTTCTGCGTGGTCTCGGATCACGGATTCGGACGGGTGGATAAGGAAATTCGGCTAAATGTCGCTCTGAAGGAAGCAGGCCTACTTAAGTTGGATGAAAAGGGAAATCTATCGTCCTGGCAAGCCTATGCTTGGGGTGCCGACGGCTCATCGGCAATCTATCTAAACGATCCCAGGGACGAGGAAACGCGGACTAAGGTTGATTCCCTAATTAACAAGTTGATTGAGGATCCCGACTCAGGAATTGATAAAGCAGTGAACCCTTCCACCACCTTGGGTTTTACGGGAGCGCACCTGGTAATCAATGCCAGATCTGGCTTTGCTTTTACCTCCACGTACAAAGGACCCATGGTCGATGTGCGAGGCGTAGGGGGCTCCCATGGTTACCTTCCTGAAAATCCAGACATGGACGCAGCGTTTTTTATCGTAGGGCGGAACATTACCAAAGGAAAAGCGATCGAGCGCATCGACATGCGGGATATCGCCCCTACGCTTGCGAAAATTATGGGGCTAAGCCTTCCCACTGCCGAAGGGAAAACAATTTTTTAGATCCTCGATGAGATCTTACGGTTTACCCTTTCTATTTCCCTTCTTCGTTCTGAGCCGCGGGGTGGCCTACGTTCTGGGCATAAGATTTTCCGATCAAAATCTTCACTGCCAATGGCATTTTTTGCCAAAAGATCTCTTACAACACGATCTTTTGAGAAGTCTTTGGGTGCTTCACAGCCAACCACCGCTCTTTAATTTTTTTCTTGGAGTCGGATTAAAGACGTTTTCGAATCCCCATCTTTTCTTTCACCTCTCTTTTCTCTTCATTAGCTTCTCATTACTTTGCATCCTCTTTCGATCTCTTCTC
>JAHFAF010000402.1 GCA_023250715.1 Pseudobdellovibrionaceae bacterium
TTTTGCCATTGGTTTCAGCCCATGACCGGCCTAACTGCGGAGAAGCACGATGCCTTCATCTCGATTCAGCATAGTAACCACTCTGAGCTAAAAGTAATCGAGCGCTTCACGGGCTCACAGCTCATTCAGGGCGAGCCGGATGCGTCTAGCTTCCCCTCCGGCGGAATGCGATCGACCTTTGAAGCGCGCGGGTACACGGCTTGGGACCCCTCCTCTCCCCTATTTATTCTCGAGGGAGAGGGTGGAAAGACTCTTTGTATCCCTTCCGTTTTTATCGGTTACCACGGAGAGGCGCTCGATAATAAGACGCCGCTCCTACGATCCATTCAAGCGCTCTCCTCCTCGGCTTGCGAGTTTCTAAAGGTGATTGGCGACGTCGACGCAAAAAGCGTGACCGCGACCCTAGGGGCAGAACAGGAGTATTTCCTGATAGACCGTCGGTTTGCGGCCCTACGTCCGGATCTTGTCATGACGGGGCGCACGCTCCTCGGTGCTTCCTCCCCACGAGGACAACAGCTCGAGGATCATTACTTCGGATCGATTCCAGGTCGCGCGAAGGCCTTCATGGAAGATCTGGAGCAGGAGCTCTATCGCTTGGGAATACCGGCGAAGACTCGGCACAACGAAGTGGCTCCAAGCCAGTTCGAATTGGCTCCTATTTTTGAGAACGTAAACATCTCGGCCGATCACAATACGCTTACGATGGAAGTCATGAAGAGGGTGGCGATTCGGCATGGTTTGGTTTGTCTTCTCAATGAAAAGCCCTATGCGGGAATCAATGGGAGCGGCAAACACTGCAACTGGAGCATGTCGAACGACAAGGGAGAGAATCTACTCGAGCCCGGGACAACCCCGCACCAGAACTTGCGCTTCTTGGCCGTCACGGCCGTGGTATTGAAAGCGGTTCACGATCACGCGGATGCCTTAAGAGCATCGATTGCTTCCCCGGGAAACGATCACCGATTGGGCGCGAATGAAGCGCCTCCTGCGATTATCTCCGTCTTTCTCGGCGCTTTGCTCGATAAAATATTTAATACCATTGAAAAAGGGGAAGCCGGCCAAGGAACGGAAGCCACGATGATTAACCTGGGTGTGACCCACCTGCCGGACGTATCGAAAGATTACACCGACAGAAACAGAACGAGTCCTTTTGCTTTCACCGGCAATAAGTTCGAATTCCGTGCTGTGGGCGCCTCGGCGAACGTTTCAGTGCCTTTGACGGTGTTGAATGCCGCCGCCGCGGATGCATTCACTCAATGCACGGCAAGGCTTAAGGATCTCTTGGGCAAGAAAGGCACAAGAGACGAAGCGGTGATGGAACTCGTTCGCATTCTTGTGAAAGAAACTAAGAACGTGCGCTTCGAAGGGAACAACTATTCGGAGGAATGGCAAAAGGAGGCGAAAAAGCGTGGCCTTCCCGTCTTGAGCTCCACCGTCGAGGCCGTCGAAGTTTTCAATGATCCGAAGGCGACGGAGTTCTTGGTCAAGACAAAGGTGTGGAGTGCTCCTGAGATCGCCTCGCGTTACCACGTCACGGTCGAGCGCTATAACAAGACACTCGAGATTGAGCTTAATACGCTCATCGAGCTTGTTTCCGGGTATGTCATCCCGGCAGTCGAGGCGCAGCTCAGGAATTCCCACGCGACAGATCTCAAATCATCCGCCGCGAAAGACGCTCAAGGCGCTCGCATCCAGAGGCTCGAATCGACCTTCGCCGAGATCTTGGGAGGCCTAGAGGCTCTTCAAACCTCAATGCACCATACTGAGGAAGAAAAAGATGAGGCCAAAAAGATGAAACACCTGGCCACTAAGGCCAATCCTCTCGCGCAAAAACTACGCGCCGCTTCCGATTCGGCGGAAAGACAGGTCGCCGACGACCTTTGGAAATTGCCGAAGTACCGCGAGATGCTCTTCGCGAATAGTATTTCGTAAAGTCTTTGAATTCATCTCGACAAAAGGCCTCCTCGTAAGAGGGGGCCTTTTTTGTTACCATCTTCTTATGACCGACATAAAAACGATCGACTTCTTTTGGGATCATCCTGCATTGGGCCGTTTTCGACGAGAAGTAAAGGCGGGAGAATTCCTCTTCCAGCAAAAACAGCCCGGCAATACGATGTTCATCATTCTAAAAGGGCTTGTGGAGCTAGTCGCCCAGAGGGGAGACAAGGAATACGTCATCAATATCGTACCTGCCGGACAGTTCCTGGGTGAAAAAGCCATTGTGAAGGAATCGCCTTACCAGCGGGCTTATGCCGCGCGTGCGAAGGTCGACTCCACTATTCTTGAAATGGGATTGAAGGCCATTGAGGCGATTCGAAAAGCCGCGCCCGAGATCATGAACGATATTTTCAAGCACATCTTTCAGATTGCAGCCGAGCGTCTTGATCGCGCGAATTATTTAACGGCAGGACTTCGTTCCTCCAACAATGCGGAGCGCCTCATCCACTTAGTTTTATACTTCAGCCGATCCACCGGCCGACCCGGACCTGACGGAATTGAGTTCCTCATGAAGCCGGAGAGCGTTTCTTATTACATCGATATGCCGCAAGAAAAAATTGAGGGTTGCATCAATGAGCTTCTGGTGAAAAGCCTGCTCAAACGCGCTTCCGACGATTGCTTCATTCTTCCCAGTGAGCAAGAACTTCTCAAATCCCTGCCTCAGTTGAAAGAGCAATGGCACCATGGCCATTATGACGAGCTCGAAGTCGCGCCCTAATGAGGAAAGCGACCGCCCATCCCATCGTGATGAAATAGAGTGGCCATCTTTTGGGCTCCCAGCCCCCACCGCTATCGAATCGATCAATTACCTCGTAGGTGAGAGGAAGGAGACTCGCCCAGATCCAAAGAAGACTTGTTGGTGGAAACGGCTTTATCGCAAGAGGGCCCACGAGATACCAAGGAAAGACAACAGGGCTCAGAGCGAAGAGTGCGAGACACCATTTTTGCGCAGCCATTTTTCGCTGCCAAAACAAAGTGAACACGGCGCCCAGCAATAGGAGCAAAAACCCACGAGGAAGAAGCAAGCCAAAAGGAGAACCAAAACTCCACTCCCGAAGAAAGGTGACGAAACTTCCCACAGCCGACCAACCCATTGCCCACGCCGCAAAATAACCCAACACTACCGTGCCGACACAAACAAGAACTTCCTTTCTCGATATCGTCGGTAACAAAACCACCGGGTAAATCTTCAGCAGAATGGAAAGCCCTAGCGCAAATCCCGATCTCAAACGTTGCGCAAAGAATAACCCTACGCCCACCAAGATATCTACGTGCCCGCCCACGGAGCCTTCTAAAAGAGACAAAGGAAAGAAAAGCCACCAAAATAGTTTTATCGACGATTTTTCTTTCTTCGTGTCGAACCACGCGATTCCACACCAGGCAACCGCCAAAAACAATTTCCAGGCGACAACACCCAGTTTTGCAAAGATTGCGAAAAGGGCCAATGCCAAGGGCGGATAAAGCGTCGGAAGGTTCGGGTTATCCGGCAAAAGTGCCCCCCCAAGGCTCGCCGGAGTAGTCCGGTAGGGATCCATCCCTTTCCAAACCAGATTTCCATCCCAGAAATAGCGATCGAGATCATGACTCGTAAAAGCGGGGACAATGCATAAAACCGCTCGGAGCATCACCCCCCAGAAAAGTAGGGTTTTCCAGCTTAGCTCCTCTTTTCTCAAAGAAAGAAAGAAAATGCCTGTAAGAATTGCGTGAACGCCAAGATAGGCCACACCTCGAGAGCCGACTGTAAGGGTGGCAACCCAATTCAGAGAGAGTGCTACAAGGGAATAAAGAACTAGTAGGACGCCCATCTTTCCTTCAGTCCTCGAAAAGTCAGATAAGCAAAACCGGCGGCAAAAAAGCTCTGGACTCCCCACCCAATCAACGCCAGCGAGACAGCAAGACAGCCTTCGAACCAAAGCGTTGGATCGGCCGGTTGCGGATACCCTTTTCCTCCGTGCCCCCGTTTCGGAGTCCTCTCAAAGGAGCTTTGTCGCCCGAACCAGCCTGAAAGTGTTGCTCTTGCGCCATTCACAGAAAGTGCGACCCCCAGTGAAAATAATCCCAGAAGCTCGAAAAACGATCGGGGCGTGAGTTTGCGACTTAGGAAATTACCCAACGCAAAATACACCGACATCATGAGAAGATTCACGCCCCAGATCATTCCCCACGGACGATTTGCCTTTAGGTCCCA
>JAHFAF010000403.1 GCA_023250715.1 Pseudobdellovibrionaceae bacterium
GGATCTGCAGGCGCCTTACAATCTGTTTTCTACCCTGCAGCTGGGCCCCTCGATTACACTTCTTCACACATTCGATGGACTCGATATCAATACGGCCCCTTTCGACGCAATTGGAACGGACTTAGGCGGGGGAACTCGAAAGCCCTTCCCCCGAGTAAAAGAGCAGGTAGTTGCTCTTGGCGCCATCATGGCTTGGGCGTTGGACGAAAGTCTTTCCTTGGATTTGGCGTTTTATTCCAAGGTCGCTGGAAGAAATACTGATAAGGGGAGTAACATCGCGCTGGGAGTGAACTATCTCTTTTAGCCTTTTCCCACCCGATACTTTTCAATCACGAAATCGAGTTTCTCAAATAAAGATTGGATGGTGTAGGGCTTCGTCAAAAAGTTATTGGCCCCGGAGGCGATTGCAGTCTTAATTTGTTCGAATTGATTCTCGGTGGTGATCATGATGATCGGAAGCGCTCGAAAACGAAGGTCGGCACGTAATTCCCGCGTGAGTTGAAGTCCGGATTTCCCGGGCATGTTCCAGTCGCAAAGTACTAGATCAAAGGGCGTATTATCTCTGAGACTCTTCTCCAAAAGACCCATTGCACTATCCGCATCCACGGCTTCTTCCAATAAATAACTCCGATTGGTGAGAAGGCCCCGTAAAAGCTCCCGGGAACTCTCCGAATCATCCACGATAAGAATTCTTAATGGCTGGCCCATTGACTAAACATCTTAGCAGATCTCACCGATAAGTAGCCGATGATGTACGCCAAAGGAAAAATCACTCAGCTCTTAGGAGACTATGCGTCGGGCGATCCGAAAGCGCTGAACGATCTCGTTTCCAAGGTGTATGACGAGCTCCATAAGATGGCTCGCGGCTATATGCGCAAAGAGAAAAGTAATCACACCTTGCAGCCTACGGCTCTTCTGAATGAGCTCTTCGTTAAGCTCGTTCAAGGAAAGACGGTAAACTTTCAAAACCGCAGTCATTTCTTTGCCGTTTCGGCAAATATCATGCGCCGGGTACTTATCGATCACGCCAAGGCCAATCGCGCCGAAAAACGAGGCGGAGGCGGACTCAAGGTAACTTTCGATGAAGCCGTACACGCTGGGAAATCCAACGAACCGAACTTGGAAGTTCTAGATGTATTACTAGACAAGCTAGCGAAGGAAAACGAACGGCAAGCTCAGATCGTAGAGCTTCGCTATTTCGCCGGCTTCAGTATTGAAGAGACTGCCGCCGCATTGGAAATCTCCCCCACCTCCGTAAAGCGGGATTGGGCCGCCGCCAAGCTCTGGCTCTACCGCGAGCTCCACAAACAATAATTGGTCCTTTTTTTCCTCCGTCGTCGCTAACCAAGACAGGAGGCACTAATGCTAGATATTCTCCAAAACCTTGAATCCCTCAAAGCCGTTGAAACCAACCGCCGTGATTTCTTACAAAAGTCCTTGCTTGCAGTCCTTTCCGGGGTAGCCGTTACCGTATCGGGATGCGGAAAATACTCCGCCCCAAACTCCAGCCAGGGAGGAAATTCAGGCAACACCGGAAGTACACCGGCGGGAAATGAACAAACAAGTTCCAGTTCATCCGTGACTGGCCAGATTTCCGGAAACCATGGGCACCAAGCGGTTATTTCCGCGCTCACCATGGCCAGTGGTGGAGGCGCAGCTCTGGACATTCAAGGTAGCTCAGGCCATTTCCACATGGTGAACCTCTCCGCTGCCCAGATTTCTTCCATCTCGACCGGGGGCCGGGTCGTGGTGAGTTCGAGCACCGAGGCTGGGCACGGGCACTCAGTTCAATTTAACTGATATTTCAATAACTTACTGAATTGTGAAACTTTGCGCTCGCATGGCCCTTTCAGCCCCCATTTATCGCTTTATTAGTATGAGGAGCTTGAAAATGAAGAATTTCCAAAGGGTTTCGCGAATCGCCAATGAAATTGACTGGGTAAAAGCTTTTCAGACCGAGCAATGGCAATTCGTGAACAAGAATTTGATTGAAGCCTTACGCAGCTTGTCCCTCGTAAAAGAGGAAGTGGATAAGCAAGCCAAAGGCGCAAAGAGTTTGATCCCGCAATCTTCTGAGAGAGAGTGAGCACACACGCCCCGCCGTGTTTTGAAGCAATGCGGCGGGGCGTGTTCACCCGTTAACCCTTTCTCTCCTCTTCTGGCCGCCCCCTCGAGGCCTCCCCTACACTTAAGACATTCCCCCAAGCCTCGAGGTCACCATGAAATTTCAATGGCTCTGCCTGCTATTAGGGTTCTCTCTGCCCGCTTTCGCGGCCGAGTACTACATCCGAGTTCCTTTCAAAAATTATGAGGACATCAAACGCCTGGTAGACCAGGGCTTCGATGTCGGCGGCATTAACCTCCAGAAAAAACGCGTCACCCTCGTGGTGAAAGAAGAAGATCTCCCGAAAACCCGCGGCATGAAGATCCTGGAAAAACGCGCGATCGGCAGGCCCGACAGTCAGTACAAAAAACCAGTGGATGTGGAGAAGATGCTTTTCGATACCGAAACGGCCTTTCCGCATTTGGCGAAGGTGGAATCGATTGGAAAGACGGGTGAAGGACGCGACATTTGGGCGATTCATCTCACTAGCTATTTTTTCGTCTCAGAAAAACCGAAGCTTTCCGTGCTATTCGATGCCATGCACCACGCTCGAGAAGTCATGACCCCGGAGGTGGCGCTTGATATCGTCGATTATTTGACGAAAAACTACGGCGCTGATCCGAAGGTAACGAAGTGGATGAATCAATACGACATCTGGGTCGTACCCATGTTGAACCCGGACGGGAATAACAAAGTATGGAACTCCTCCTCGATGTGGAGAAAAAATAATCGTGGGGGATATGGCGTAGACCCGAACCGCAACTACACTTACGAATGGAACTCCTGTAACGGCTCATCCGGAAGCCAAAGTTCCGAGACTTATCGTGGTCCCAGTGCGGGCTCGGAGCCGGAAAGCCAGGCTCTCATGAATCTTGCGACTCGTATCAAGCCCATGTTCAACATCTCCTATCACTCCTACTCCGAAATCGTCATTTACCCTTACGGCTGTAGCCCGAAACATATCCCAGCTCCCGATCAGGCGATCTATGAAGGGGTGGGGAAGGAATTGGCGGCAAAGCTAGTGCGCGATTCGGGGAGTGGAAGCTACGACCCCGGAACGGCATATGAATTACTTTACGATGTCGACGGCGGTTCCATCGATTGGATGTATGCCTCGGAGAAGGTGATGTCCTTCGTCATTGAGATGAACGGGGACGCCGAGGGCTTTCAGCCCTCCTATGCGGCGTGGCGAGACAAAACAGTTCAGCGCCAACGCTTAGGGTGGCAATACATCCTGGACCGGATGGAAGGCCCCGGTATTAAACCGCAGTAGGAAAAATTTTACGTCGAATCCCCGGGGCGCTATGCTCCGGGGATGACGTTTGAAAACTCTAAACCACCCACTCACCCCAACACACAATCCCACGACACGGAAGCGCCGCCGAATTTAATCGAGTTCATGCTGAAGGATTGGCGACCCTCCAATCGCAAGCCGCCGAAGCCCATTCGATTGGCCGCAAACTTTCGTGAACGGCGCAAGACCCTTTCCGGTCATTTTCCAGGCGAGTGTTTAATCGTGCCGACCGGCCATTTGAAAGTACGCGCGAATGACACGCACTACGCTTTTCGTGCGGGGAGTGATTTTTATTACCTGACTGGAAATCAAGAGCCCGATTGTGTGCTCGTCTTGATTCCGGAGGGCGGCGGTCACCGGGAAGTTTTATTTGTCGAGACGAATCCGGGTAAAACGGATGCAACTTTTTTTACTGATCGAGTCAAGGGCGAGCTATGGGAAGGAGCCCGCCTGGGAGTGCCCGAAAGCCAATCACTCTATCAGCTCCCTTGCGTGGGAATGCCGGAAATGGAATTGAAATTGAAAGCCAGCGTTCTCGAAGCACCGAAAGGCTTTCGTGTCCTACGAGGATTTTCCACCCGAGTGGAAGAGTGGCTGGGGGATGCTTCCGATGCGCAAAAGGAAAAGGACCGCAAACTACAATCGGTCTTAAGCGAGATGCGCCTTTTGAAAGACAAGGAAGAGATCCGCGAGCTGCAAGCAACCATTGACGCCACCCAAAGAGGTTTTGAAGACGTCATCTTTCGTCTGAAAAAAGCGAAATCCGAGCGAGAAATTGAAGGGGTGT
>JAHFAF010000071.1 GCA_023250715.1 Pseudobdellovibrionaceae bacterium
TCGGATCCCGAGAAAGCAGTCGAGACGGCTTTACAAAATCTTGGCACTGGAGACACTCTTCTGATTACGGGCTCGCTGTATCTAGTAGGGGCTTTGCGAAAACTTTGGCGGGCGAACGTTGAGTTCGTAGACAATCCCGGACGAGGCTGGGAACGTCCAACCCGGACGATGAATGGATCCATTCGGGCCAAATTTCGGCGAGAGGAAGAAGAACAAAATCCCTAGAAGCCATTCTGGGATGTGGCACCTCCACCCCATCTTGATTCCAAGACCCATTTCCCCAAATCAATAGATCCAAGTCGATTTCTCGCGGCCCGTTCCGGACCCCTGGAGTGCGCCCTAATTCCCTTTCCAGGTTTTTTAAGTAATTCACCATCGCAGGTGGCTTCCATTCGGAGAGTCCCACGACGACCGCATTTAAGAATTTTGGTTGTTCTACGATTCCCCAAGGCTCACTCTCGTACACGGAAGAGGAGACCGCGCCCTCAAGAAACTCCTCGCTAAGCCTATGGGCCGCGACAGAAAGATTTTTCAGACGCTCTCCCAGATTTCCACCGAGACCGATCGCCACTCTATGCAGTTGCTTCATCTTCCTCGGCCTCTTCGAAGAACTCCGCTTCCGGGCCGTAATATACCGCACGAGAATGGGGCTTTTCTTTTACCTCAATGGAATTCAATGGGAAAAAGGGCGCCATTTTTTCCCAGATCCAAATGGCAAGGCTCTCGGCCGTCGGGAAATCAAAGATCTGATCGAGGTCTTTTCCCTCCAATTCCCTCTTCACTACATTATTGAAGATCCGCTTCACAGCGCGGTAGTCACATACAAAGCCCTCTTCATTCACTTCACCTTCCATCCATAGGACCACTTTAAACTCATGATCGTGGCTGGGCTCGGAGAGCATCCCTTTATGGGAATGAAAAGCATGGAACCCCACTTCTCTACAAACTAGCATTTGAAATTCCCTCCCACATTTTCAAGGCCCGTACCATTGGGGCTACTTCATGTACGCGAAAGACGCTCGCGCCCTTGTGACGCGCCCAAAGATTGGAAGCCAGGGTCCCTTCCCTGCGATCCCCACTCCCGATGAAGGACTTTCGCGAGGTTCCGATAAGGACACGGTCTCCAAGTTCTTTAAAACTACTCAAGTGATGAAGCAGAGAAAGATTGTGCTCCACTGTTTTTCCAAAACCAATTCCCGGATCGACCCAAACTTTTTCTTTTGAAATCTCTGAGTCAATAATTCGCTTTTGCAAAAAATGAAAAACTTCCGAAACAACACCATTTGGATAGGAGGGATCTCTTTGCATGGTCTGCGGATCGTTTTGCATGTGCATGAATACGTAAATCGCGCCCTTTTGGCGGGCTAGCTCCAGCATGCGAGCGTCATTTCCCGCGGAAATATCATTTAGAATGTTGGCACCACGGGCAATAGCACCTTCGGCCACTTCGAAATGACGAGTATCGATGGATAGTAAGGTCGAAAAACGATCCCCTATCGCCTCCATTAAGGGAAAAACGCGATCCATTTCTTCTTGAAGAGAGACGGGCTCGGCCCCAGGACGCGAGGACTCGCCACCGATGTCTAGAATATCCGCCCCTTCTTGAATAAAAAGAGAGGCCTGGTCCACAGCCTTGGAAACATTCTTGAAAAAACCATCCCCAGAAAACGAATCGGGAGTTAGATTAAGGATTCCCATGACCAAGGGTTTTTTCGACATGGCGCCATCCTACTTTAAGCTCTCTTTTTTGCAACTTTGTCTCCTTTGTAGTCCTTGCTTCGGATGGGGGGAGCTCGGACATCACATGATTACAAGGCTCGCCGGCCGCCTGGTTGCCGATCACCCGCTTTTGCCAAAGAAAAGCCCGGCCGCCACTTCCTTTGTTCATGCCTTTCAGTCCCGAAGGATCATGCTGGGCCATGTTGCCAATGTGCCGGACTCTTACTGGCGTACCTATGACAAGGATCTAAGGGAGGCGGTCAGCGCACTCGGGGATTCCACCCATCATTTGAATCGAGATAAGTGCGGTGAAAAGATTCCACTAGCCTATGCGAAAGGCACCTTTGGATTAGGGACACTTCCCTGGCGGGCGCAGCAGTTTTACGATCTCTATGTTTGGTTTTTAAAAAATGCGGCCCCTAACACCCCAGCGCGCGATGCCCTAACCTTCGCCGGTTTGATGTCTCATTTTACGGGAGACGTTTCGATGCCGTTGCATGCCTCCTCGAACTTTGATGGCGAGCAGACCGATCAAAAGGGCGTGCACTGGTACTTCGAATCCGACCTGGTGGATGCACTGGAGTTCCAAGGATTGGAGAAGAAGGTATTGGATCGCGCCCTTTCACTCTTAACCCCTCTTGGCCCAACCGAACCACACGCGGTTGCCACGCTTAGAACGCGGGCCCGTGAGATGTATCCCGAGTCAGAAAAAAAGAATGAAGTGGCGGCACTCATGCTCATTCTGCTGCAGGATAGCTTGGAGGAATCGAACAAACTGCTCAAACTAGATAAGGAGAATGGAAAGAGGAGCCCCGAAGAGACGATGGCTGTTTTCGAACCAATGATCGTCGAGCGTCTCGCGATTTCCGTCGCCCTCACGACGGACATTTGGGTTCGCGGCTGGCTCGATGCCGGCTCTCCAGAGCAGAACTACACATGGGACTACGCCCACAAGCCGGCCTTCGTAAGCCCCACTGATCCCCAGTGCTTCGGCTACGTGATCAATGAAAAAATTAAGTCAAAAAAGGGAAAACCTATCTCCGACACCAAGCTCCTCGCAAAGGATCACCGCTCCTGCCTGAAACTCTAAATTCCTTGGAAAGTGAACGTCGGTTTCCAAGGAAACTAGGAGATGGCTTGGGCGCAGACTTCTTGAAAAGAGTGGGCGAGCGATTCTATTAACGGATCTTTTCGGTTTTGGTTGTGGCAGGTAAGCCAAACACGGTACTTCCAAAATCCCCGCTTTGGACCAAGCACCAGGATATTTCCTTCTCTCAATTCACGAGTGACGTAAAGAAGAGGAAGAAAGGCTAAGCCAATCTCATCCATTACGGATCGCACAAGAGAGGCAACGACATCGCTCTCAAAAACGATGCGCCCCTTAAGGCCATGCTTTTCAAAAAATTGATTTGTCTCCGAGCGGAGCTTGAAGTTTGAGGCTGGCAAAACCCACTGCGTGTCTTCTTCACCGAGAATCCTTTTGATTTCGGAGACTCCTTCTGCATTCTTAAATTTTTCTCCACCCTTCCATTTGGGGGAACAGGCCAGGCCCACCGGTACTTCCGCGCTCTCTAAATTCAATAGCTCCGGATCACTCATCGCAAGATCGGTCACGACGGCATCGAGCTCTCGAAAGCGCAGCCGCTCCGCCAATTGGTCTCGCTTCCCTGAAACGACCGCCACCTTTGGCCGTTGCTGAAGGCCGTGCTTCTTTAAAAAAAGACTTACGACTTCGACCACGAATGGCCGATCCACTTCATCGGACACGCCGATATGGATATGCCTAGAAACAGAGGGAGCTTCCTTTGAAATCACATCCGCCATTTCCTCGGAAAGCTCGAACATGCGCCGGCAGTAGCCGTAGACGACGGACCCCACCTCGGTCAGCTCATTGCTACGTCCCACCCGGTGAAAAAGCTTAATATCGATAGCCCTTTCCAAGACCTTGAGTTGACTGCTGAGCGAAGGCTGGGTGATGCGCAAATGCCGGGCGGCGGGCGTAACGCCCCCCGACTTCACCGTGGTGTAAAAGTAATAAAGGTGATTGTAGTTATATATACATTTTTCCTATGTTAATCATAGGAATTATATATTTTTTTTATGTAATCGGCCATGCAATACTTTTAATGGAGATATGGACGCACTGAAACATAGAAATCATCCCCTGACGTTATCGGGCCTGTTTTACCTCTTGAGCGTTCTATTGGGTTTATCGCTTGTGTTTGCGACACAGAAAATAAGCATTTTCGTCCCCTAGTGACGATTGAGGATTCTAAAATGAGAAAAGATCAGATGGACGGCGCTTGGCCGGAAATCGCGCAGTTGATTCACATGAAATGGGGAAAGCTCACTAAGAAAGAAGTGGATAGTCTTAAGGGAGATCTCGACGGACTTGCCAAGAAAGTCCAGCAAGCCTACGGCTGCGCTAGAGGCCAGGCCGAGATCGAGTACCACGAATTCCAGCTTTCCCTTCGCCCCATCCTGATGCCGATCCGGAATCGAACGACTCGATAACGACGGGTAAATTATGGAGAAGAGAATTTTCGTAGATAACTTAAGCCCAAAAACGACTCCCGAAGCATTGACCGAGCTATTCCGATCCGCAGGGGCCGTGGAATCCGTCGTCATACCCGACGGACAATCCGCTTCCGTTCCCTCTCATGCTTTTGTGGAGATGGATACAGTACAAGCGGCTAGTAATGCCATCCACAGACTGAACGACACCGATTGGAATGGCTTTCGACTGACTGTCACTCACGCGGGCCCTGCTCATAAGCGCGGCTCCGGCTTCAGCGGTGGCGGCACCCTCCCTCGGCGTAGAGCCTCCAAGCAATAATGATCCGAAATCGGATCGGTTTGATCCTCGCTTTCTTGCTCCTATTTCAAACCTCTTTTGTAATGAATAAATGCAACTGGGGTTTGGGGCGGGAATTATCGCAGTGTTTTTCTTCCACGTAAGCCTCGATGCGAATCTCCACTTCTCCTACCCAGTCACTAAAGACTTGAAGATAGAGCACCTTCTCAATATCGGCGCGACTGGCGCCCAGGGGTATTCGTATGCAAATCAGCGCTTCAGCACGACAGTGGTTCTTCCCCTTTACCGCCAGGCCGAAATCCGACTGGGATTCGGAGCTCAAACGGAAACGCACAAGGGCTACTCCAAAAGCGGTCGCTATAATTATGTCGCGGATTCGTTAGGTCTTGAGACCGGGTTTCATTACAACTGGGAAATTGAAAAGCTCCACATCCAGATCCGGGCCCTTTCGATCTTTTTGCCCTTGGTTTTTCTTAAGCGAGAGGAATCGCGCTTTGGCGACTATGCAAAACATTTTTATGACACTCCTCGCTTTCCCACTGTGGATCTTCTTAATTTCTCACTAGTGATTCCACTCTAACGTACCGCAGCACTACTCTCCTCTAGTAAACTATCCCTAAAGGAGCCATCCATGAGAAAAGCATTTTGCACCGGGATCTTTTTTGCCCTCTGTCTCACCGCCTGCGGAAAGAAGGGTAAGGTCTCGCCCGAACTCTTGAGAGTCGGATCGGGATCGCGATCCGGCGTGGGTGTGAGTTCCAACCTCACGATAAATTCTTTGAAGGTGCCTATTCGGTCCGTATCGCTCAATAGCTCAGCGAGCGGAGGGGATGGATCGCAGATCTACAACTGCTCGGCGGGCTCGAATGACGGCTGCCTAGTAGATCTTGCTTCCGCAGGAGAACTTCAAAACTTACTTTCCTCGAGTGCCACCGAAGTGAGTGCTGGAACCTACACCCACGTACAAATTTCGACCTGCGAACAAGAAGGAAAGTACACAGCGCTAATTAATGCCTCGGGCACATCCGATCCAGGAGGCAGCGGCTCCACCCTATACACGCAATCGGGTAGCGGGGAGCTCACGACGACATCGGCAAGTGCCGGAGAAGCGGTCGTCTACTTTACTGGCTGCTCGCGACTCTATCCGTTGCCCAGCCCCGTTACGGTCACCGAAGGCGGAACGGTCACGGTGAAGCTCTACTTTGATATTCGAGACATCGCCTTCTTTGGAGATGCCACAGTTACGGCAGGCAACGAAGCATGGTTCTCGGGTGGATCGAGTTATGTGTATCCCACCTCTCCCACCGGAACTTATGTGGGTGTGAATTACCTAGATGTCGCGGGAACAGTCGATGCGGGCACTCCGACGGTCTCTCGCTTTAGAGTAACAACGAATTCAGGAGACATTGGAACTTTCGGCCTGCTTTACACTTCCACCGGAGATTATTTTGGCGGCTTCACTCGGTCCTATTATTCCTCTGCTACCACGTCAGGTCACAACCGCTTCGTTACTCCCATTCAAACTTTCACCGATAATGGGGACGGCACCTTTACGGTTGCAAACTATGGAAGCTCTGCCACAGGGCCTGGGTACTTCAATGCGACCAATTTCGTGAAATCGACTAGCGCGACCGCGAAAGACTTCACGGACAACACCGGGGCTTCCGCTGGGACTTACACCATAGAAGCCATCGACTAAATTTTTTGTGTTAACCTAGGACTCACCGGGAGATCCCAAATGTCGCATAATCATTATTATGATCCGGAAGATCTTAAGAACTTCGGCAAGGTCACGGAGTTCGAAGAAAAGATGGGGGCTAAGTTCTTCGAATACTACTCGACAGTGTTCGGCCCCGGAGCGCTCACAGCGCGGGAAAAATCCTTGATAGCCCTTGCCGTAGCCCACGTCGTTCAGTGTCCGTATTGCATCGATGCTTATTCGACAGACTGCCTCGAAAAAGGGGCCGACGAAAAGCAGATGATGGAGGCGGTTCATGTCGGTGTCGCCATCCGCGGAGGGGCTTCGCTCGTTCACGCAACTCAAATGATGAAACACGTAAAGAAAGTGAGCATGTAAGTGGGAACGAAATCTCTTCTTTCCCAGCAATCCCCCTTGGTACGCCCCGAAGAGCAATTCCGGGTAATGAATGAGCCTCAGGTAACTAAATTCGTCGAGAAGATGAAGCCTATCGGCTTAAGCCCGCTAAAGCCTACTCAGATAGACATCTTTCAAATCAACGTAGGCAAGCTTTGCAATCAGACATGCAAGCACTGTCATGTAGATGCCGGTCCCGATCGTAGAGAGATCATGACGAAGGAAACCATGATCGAATGCCTGACGGCGCTGGAAAAAAGTGGGGCCTCGACTGTCGACCTCACAGGCGGTGCCCCTGAGATGGTTCCACATTTTCGTTGGTTCGTGGAGGAGATTCGAAAGCAGAATAAAAAGGTCATCGTCCGCTGCAATCTCACAATCATTACCGCAAACCCAAGCTATCATGACCTCCCGCAATTTTTCGCGACGAATAAGGTGCACGTCGCCTCGTCCTTGCCCTATTACGACAAACGCAACACCGATCGCCAACGCGGCGACGGAGTTTTCGATAAATCCATTCAGGCGCTAAAGATGTTGAACGAAGTGGGTTACGGAAAAGAGGGGACAGGCCTTGAGTTGGACCTGGTTTACAACCCCGTGGGAGCTTTTTTGCCGGCTCCCCAGGCCGGCCTCGAGCTAGATTTCAAGCGTGAGCTTCGCGAGCTCTTCGGCATCGTCTTTAACCAACTCTACACGATCACAAACATGCCAATTTCGCGTTTTCTCGAGTACCTTCTCGAGAGCGGAAACCTGAGCGGCTACATGGAAAAGCTCGTAAATTCCTTCAACCCCGCGGCCGCAAAGGGAGTCATGTGCCGCAACACGATCTCCATCGGTTGGGACGGATTCCTTTATGATTGCGACTTCAACCAGATGCTCGAAATGAAAATAAAAGATGGCGCAGGCAAACCCATGCACATCCGCAACTCCGACTGGAAATTTCTAAACACGCACACCATCCAAGTCGACCAGCACTGCTATGGATGCACGGCGGGGGCTGGCTCGAGCTGCGGCGGATCTACCGCTTAGATGGAACTAGCCGTCCTTACGGCTCATGCGGCGCTCGATCATTTCGACCGCCTTTTCGCGCAAGTCGTGGTCATGAATAATGCGGAAAAACTCGAGTACGTCCGGGTCTTGCCTCACCAGCTCTTTTACATTGAAAGGGGTTGTGGGAATTTTCGTATCTGGCGTCACCAGGGTGAGATTTCCCCTCTTCAATAGCTCGCTGTGAGTCACTTCCACGCTCGACCTCCGATAGTTTTTTGGGCTTGAATCCGTTTGGGTACGCGCATTATGTGGTTTTCCTGGGGCAGGATCAAGGAGCAAGATTTGTCACCATCCTAGGGCTCGCCTAGGCGAAGCCGGACCAGCCCGGGTCAGACTTTATTAGAAGCCGAAGAATTGCTGGAAATTCCAGTCTTTCTTGACGGTTTTGCCCTCGTAAAATAACCTCCAGTGCCGACATGAAATCACACCCGACATTCGAAAAATTGCGTATTTTTGCCCCTGGCCCAACCCCAGTTCCTGAAGGTGTTTTGGCGGTACTAGCCAAGTCCCCTTTACATCACCGAACGAAGGAGTTCATCGAGGTCTTGGGGCGAGTCCGCGAGAATTTGAGCTTCGTATTTCAAACGAAGCAGCCTTCCTATGTACTTGCAGCCTCCGGCACGGGTGCCATGGAAGCAGTCATTGTGAATCTCTTCGCTGCAGGCGATGAGGTCCTCACTATTAACGGCGGAAAATTTGGCGAGCGGTGGGGAAAGCTGGCCACGAGTTTCGGATTGAAACCAACTATCTTGAATGTGGAGTGGGGCCGCGCGGTTGATCCTGACGAAATTAAAAGAACGCTGAAAGCGAATCCGAAAATCCGCGCTGTTCTCTTTCAAGCCTCAGAAACCTCCACGGGCGTGTATCACCCCGTAGAAGCAATTGCCAAAACCGTCCGCGAGAATAGCGACGCCCTCATCATAGTAGATGCAATTACTGCGCTCGGAGTGAACGATCTGCCGATGGACAAATGGGGCTTGGACGCGGTCGTGAGCGGATCACAGAAAGCCCTGATGTTACCGCCGGGACTTGCCTTCTTGGCGCTCTCCGAACGTGCGCAAGAGCACCGAAAGCGTGCGAATATTCCGAATTTCTACTTTAACTTGAAAGCCGAAGACAAAGCCGCAACGACCGGAGAGACCGCTTGGACTCCGGCAGTGAGCCTAATCTCCGGACTCGATCTCGTTCTTCTAAGAATGAAAGAGTCCGGGTTGCCCGCCATTTTCTCTTATTACTCGAAACTCGCAGAAGCCACTCGTCGGGGAGTAAAGGCGATGGGGCTCGAGCTCTTCCCGAAGGACACCCCTTCCAATGCGCTCACTGCGGTGCTTGTGCCCCCGTCGATCCCGGAAGGGAAAAAGATCGTTTCTCATTTGAGAGATCGGTACGGGATCACCGTTGCTGGCGGCCAGGATGCTTGGAAGGGCAAGATGTTCCGTTTGGCGCATCTTGGGTTCTATGACGAGCTCGACATGATCACCATTCTTTCCGCGACGGAACTCACACTAAGACACCTGGGCCACAAATGTGAGCTCGGCAAAGGGGTAGGGGCCGCTGAACAATACTTTCTGGAGAATAACTCGTGATCCACAAGGTTCTTATCGCCGATGGGCTTGCCGCCGAAGGAATTGCAAAATTAAAAACACTCCCTTCGATAGAGCTTTTGGATTTTGCGGCTATCGAGCGCGAGGAGCTTAAAAAAATGCTCCCTCAAGTGGATATTCTCATCGTCCGCTCGCGGACTCAGGTCGATAAGGACCTTCTCGAGTGCGGGAAAAGCTTGAAGTTGGTTATTCGAGCCGGTATCGGCCTAGACAACATTGATGTAGCGGCAGCGACGGAGAGCGCTGTCGTGGTCATGAATGCACCGACCGGAAATATTGTTACTACCGCGGAGCATTCCCTCGCCATGCTATTTGCCGTCTCTCGCCACATTCCGGCAGCCGATGCCTCGATTCGCAGTGGTAAGTGGGAAAAGAAAAAGTTTCAAGGAAACGAACTGCGGGGAAAAACTCTCGGGCTTGTGGGCCTGGGAAATATTGGAAAAGCCGTTGCCGAACGCGCGCGCGGACTTTGCCTGAACGTCATTGGCTATGATCCTTATTTGAGCGAAGAGGCGGCGGCAAAACACCATATCCGCCTCGTCTCCATGGATGCGCTTTTGAGGGAGTCTGATTACGTCAGCGTGCATGTGCCCCTAATTGCAAGCACGAAACACCTCATTAACAGGGAAGCGTTCGCGAAAATGAAAAAGGGCGCTTACCTCATTAACTGCGCCCGTGGTGGAATCGTGGATGAAGCGGCTCTAGTCGAGGCCTTGGATGAGAAGAAATTGAATGGCGCGGCCCTAGATGTATTCGAAACTGAACCCTTACCCGCGAGCCATCCGCTCCTCAAGCGTTCGGACATCGTGCTTACCCCACATTTGGGCGCTAGCACCGATGAAGCGCAGGTGCAGGTCGGTATCGAAGTGGCGGAGCAAATTACCTACTACCTGAGAGATGGAGTGCTGAAGAACGCCATCAACGTTCCCAACGTTTCTCTCGAGCAGCTGGGTGTTTTGAAGCCTTATTTGAATCTCTGCCAAAAGCTTGGTGCATTCATCGCTCAGATCTCCTCGGCAAAAACCGTGAAGCGAATCAAGGTCCGCTACGAGGGAATACCCAATATCGGATCCAATCGCGACATTCTCACACTGACCGTGATGCAAGGGTTTCTGACACCCCTTCTTTCCACTGCGGTTAACTCCGTGAACGCGCGCAACTTGATGAAGGAACGCGGCATCCGAATCGAAGAGTCGTCCTTGGATGAATGTACCGACTATGCCACTCTGATCGAGATCCTTGTCGAAGGCGATGTCCGCACACGGATTGCGGGAACGTTATTCGGTAAAAGCGAGCCCCGCATCGTTCGAATAGACGATTTTGTGATTGATGCCTTGCCCGAAGGCTACGTGCTATTCACTCGAAACAGCGATCAACCGGGTGTGATCGGGAACATGGGATCGGTGGTAGGAACTCAGGGAGTTAATATCGCGCGCATGCACCTTGGGCGGGACACGAAAAAAAAGGAAGCCATCGCGCTCATCAATGTCGACTCTTCCCTGACTGCGGAAACGCTGGAAAAAATGCGAAAGATCCCGGGCATGCTCTCGGTCCAACAAATTCGCGTCTGAGGTACATATGGTCCAAGGTGTTGTAATTATCGGTGTGCAGTGGGGGGATGAAGGGAAAGGCAAAATTGTCGACTACTATGCCGCATCCGCGGATCTCGTAGCGCGCTTCCAAGGCGGCAACAACGCCGGCCACACACTGGTGGTAGAAGGGAAGCAGACGATTTTGCATTTGATCCCATCCGGCATTTTGCAAAACTCAACTTGCTTGATTGGCTCGGGCGTCGTTGTAGATCCCGATAATTTTTTGACTGAAATTGGCGTTCTCAAGAAAATGGGAATTCCCAATCTAGAGAACCGCATTTTTCTCTCCGATCGCTGCCATTTGATTCTCGACTATCACAAGCACCTGGATGCCGCGCGTGAGAACCGCAAAGGCGGAAAGATTGGGACCACTAAACGCGGAATCGGGCCTGCGTATGAAGATAGAGCTTCTCGTCGAGGACTTCGCATTGCGGATCTCTTCAATGAATCGGTGTTCGAAGCAAAGCTCAAAGAGAACTGGGATGAGAAGAATTTTCTCTTGAAGGAATTTTACGGCGTCGAGACGGTCTCAATGGATCAATTCATGACAAAGTATCGTGAGATCGCTCGACAATTGAAGCCGTTCATCCGCGATGTCGCGCAAATTTTGCACGACGAGGTCTCAGCCGGAAAGAAGGTCTTGTACGAAGGCGCCCAGGGGGTACTTCTCGACATGGACTACGGCACATACCCCTACGTGACTTCTTCCCATACCCTTCCCTCTCAGGCGGCCTTGGGCACGGCTACTCGATTGCCAAAGGACACCCTATTCGTCGGCATCATGAAAGCTTATTCCACGCGTGTGGGAGAAGGCCCTTTTCCCACGGAATTAAACGATGCCATGGGACAGCGATTGCGCGATACGGGACATGAATTTGGCGCGACTACGGGAAGGCCCCGACGCTGCGGGTGGCTTGATCTGGTAGCCGTACGCTATGCCTTGAGAGTCTCTGGGATCAAGAACCTCGCTGTGACGAAGGCGGACGTTCTCTCCGGGTTGAAAGAGCTTAAAGTATGTACCTCGTATCAACTCGACGGAAAAAAACTGGAAACGCTTCCGGCTGACACTTCCCTCCTCTCTCGGGCCACACCCGTTTACGAAACATTCGAGGGCTGGGGCGAGGACTTAAGCCAGCTCCACTCGGCAAATAGCATTCCGAATGCCTTGAAGAATTATTTGCGCTTTATCGAGGACTTTACGGGATCGAAGATCAATTTAGTCTCCACAGGCGCCGGCCGAGAAGCCGTCATCGATATCCAAAAGGCCTTCTGATGTTGGAAAAATTGTTTGAGCTCAAAGAGCGCAAGAGCTCGGTAGCGCGCGAATTCAAGGGCGCTCTGTGCACATTCCTTACAATGTCGTACATTCTTTTTGCGAACCCCGCGATCTTGAGCGCGGCGGGGATGCCTTTCGCCGCAACCGCTGCCGCTACGGCATTGGCTGCCGGCGTGTGTTGCATTCTGATGGGACTCTTCACAAATTTTCCGTTGGCCTTGGCTAGCGGAATGGGTTTGAACTCGGTTGTTGCGTTTCAACTGACAGAAGCTACAGGATCCTGGCAAACAGCGATGGGCTTGGTGTTTTGGGATGGCGTTGCAGTGACACTCCTCGTCGTCAGTGGATTTCGCGAAGCCGTCCTACAAGCGATTCCCAGGGATTTGAAATTGGCAATCGGTGCCGGCATCGGGCTTTTCATCGCTTTGATCGGACTTGTGGCTTCAAAGCTTGTGGTGGTTCCCGCAGGAACTCTCAGCGTTCTCTTGAAAAACCCGGAAGCGGCACTTCCCCCAGTCACCTTCGGCAGCTACCACTCTGCCCCCGTTCTCGTGACCGTTGTCGGACTTTTGATCACCATTGTTTTGATGATAAGAAAGGTCCCGGCCGCGATCTTGATTGGAATCATTTCTTCCTCGCTCCTTGCTTTAATCTTGAAAATTCCAACGGCCTCCAGCGCTTTGGCTTGGCCCGATTGGAGCACTCTTTTCAGGGCGGATATCTCGGGTGCCATGAAACTCAGTCTTTTGCCTCTTCTATTGCCCCTGATTCTCGTCGATTTTTTCGATACCCTGGGAACGGTAACCGCCATCTCCGAACAGTCAGGTATCCATGACACTAAAGGAAAAATTCCCCGTCTTCGGCGCATTCTACTGTTAGACGGATTAAGTGCTTCGATTGGCGGCTTATTGGGAGCGAGCTCAGTCACCGCGTACATTGAATCCGCGGCTGGAGTTGCCGAAGGGGCACGCACCGGCCTTCATAGCGTGTTCGTCGGATTATTTTTTCTTCTGGCAATTGTGGCGGCCCCCCTCGCTGGTTTTGTTCCGGCTTGCGCGACAGCCCCCGCCTTAATTCTCGTAGGATTCTTGATGGCCGCGCAATTAAAAGAGATCAATTTTCAAGACTACCACGTCGGTATCCCGGCCTTCCTAACGTTAGTAACTATCCCCCTCACTTACTCCATCGCCCACGGCATCGGAAACGGGATCATCTGCTACGTTTTCCTTCACCTCGTCACGGGAGAACCAAAAAAGATTCATCCCTTTCTCGGCTTCTGCGCCCTCCTCTTCCTCGCCTATTTCATCTTGTAACGTACCCACTTCCTTTTAGGACGCGCGCACCCCCTCTTGCTTGGACTAAGTGTTTCTTTGTAGGTATGTGTCTCTCATGCCAAGAAAGCCCCAATTTCTCACTGCAGATTTTCCCTACCACGTTACGGCACGAGCCAATAATAAGGAATGGTTTTACATTCCAACGCCCGCCGTGTGGTCCATTATGTCTGGGATCTTGGAGATCGTCTCGAACGAGTACTCAGCCCGAGTCCTTTCCTTTGTTCTCATGGCGAATCATTTCCACATGCTAATCCAAACCCCGTTAGCGAACTTAGATGGAATCATGAATTACTTCATGAGGGAAGTGAGTCGAGCTATCGCTCGGCAGGCTGGCCGAATCAACCACGTGTTCGGTGGACGGAATAAGCCGACTCTCATCAGGGACTCTCGCTACTTCGCTCACGTATACAAATATGTGTATCGTAACCCCGTTCGGCCGAGGATTGCAGAAAGGCCTGAGCTGTACCACTATTCGACGCTTCCTATTCTCATCAAGGGAGGAAGAGCTCCTTTCCCCATCCATGATCTAGACGGTCCACTTTCCGAACTTGTACCGCGCCCGTGGAATGAACGGCTCGAATGGCTAAATAATCCTTTGCCGAAGGAGCAGGACGATCTGATCCGCAAGGCGCTTAGGCGAGTGGACTTCCAGTTTTCTAAGAGCCACGACTACCAACGCCTTGTAGCGGCCCTCATGACGAAACCTTCCTAAAAGGAAGTGGGTACCCGGCGGTAAAGATAGAGTGTCTCCGAAGCGATGGCCCATTTGGAGCGTTCGCGGAGGAGTTTCCAATTGCCTAGGGAAGCAAACATAGTTTCTGCTACAGGTTTATCCCCGATGAAGTAACAACTGAAGCCAGAGGGGCAGAGCTCCGAGGATTTTACCGTGTTCGTCGGACCAAACGGCCGGCCGATGCGTTCCCCCTTGAACCATAAGGGGAGATCGAGAATTGCCGCGACCACCACTCCGGCATAAGGATAATCGGTGACAAGCCAGGGCGGTTCATTCGCTTGGCTGGATTCGGCTTGAATCTGTTTTGCAATCGCCAGGCCGTCCGAGTAGGGATAGAAAATATCTTGCCCCCTACCCAAAAGCCCACCGATAAAGGAAAGCGCGAGCAAAACCAGGGCTGCCTGGCGTTTTCTCTCGGATAGCTTTTTCCACGCCAATCCCACAAGGACCACCCAGATCATCGCAAGCGCTCCGGCATGGCGACTCTGCGGATGACCAAAATAACGGAAAAGAAAGAGGGCCGAGAAAGGAATC
>JAHFAF010000072.1 GCA_023250715.1 Pseudobdellovibrionaceae bacterium
TGCTGCAAAAAGCGAAAACAAACGGGCCGTGTCCGCCCCATATTTTTCGATAATGGCGGTCGGAGCGACTACGTTCCCTTTCGACTTCGACATCTTAGCGCCGTCTTTGATCACCATCCCTTGCGTGAGTAGCGCCGCGAAGGGCTCGTCGCCCGAGAGATAGCCCCAATCGCGCAAAACTTTGTGGAAAAACCGGGAATAAAGCAGGTGCATGCAGGCGTGCTCGATCCCGCCGATATAAAAATCCACGGGCAGCCAGGAATCCGCTGCCTTTTTCTCGAACGGGCCCGTGGAAACCGGGCTCGTGTAGCGCGCGTAATACCAGGAGGACTCGACGAAAGTGTCCATCGTATCCGTTTCCCTCCGTGCGTCTTTTCCGCATTTCGGACACTTGGTTTTTTTGAAGGTCGGATGGTGTTCGAGCGGATTGCCTCGAAGTCCTTTGAACTCCACATCCTCAGGCAATTCCACGGGCAGGTCTTTCTCAGGGACCAGAACGCTGCCGCAATCATCGCAATAAATGATCGGCACGGGAGCGCCCCAATAACGCTGACGGCTAATCCCCCAATCGCGAAGACGGTACTGGATGGTCCCCTTCCCCTTTTTTTTCGATTCGAGGTCTTTCGCAATGGCGGACTTGGCCGCTTCACTCTGAAGACCCGTGAACGCCTCACTCTCCACGAGGGTTCCGACACCGGTGAAAGCACATTCTTCTGATTCGGGGGTGGAAGACTGAATGACGAGCTTGATGGGAAGCCCATGCGCTTTTGCAAACTCAAAATCGCGCTGGTCGTGGGCAGGAACACCCATAACGGCCCCCGTGCCGTAATCCATCACGACGAAGTCCCCTACCCAAACGGGAACTTTTGCACCCGTTAGCGGATGGGTGACATGGCTACCAGTGAAAAATCCTTTTTTTGTCGTCGCATCGGCGTCCCTCGCGCGATTGGCGACCTCTACCTTCAAGGCCTCAAGCTGTTTCAAAAGGTCCGTATCCCCGCGACAGAGTGACACGGCTAGAGGGTGAGCCGCCGCAATCGTGACGAACGTCACGCCGAACAAAGTATCGGCACGGGTCGTGAAAACTTCGATGGCATCAAAATGAATACGACAGCCTTGGCTTTCCCCGATCCAATACTTCTGCATCTCGAGCACGCGATCGGGCCACTTTCCTTCCAGCTGCTTATGTCCGGATAAAAGCTGGTCGGCGTACTGGGTAATTTGCAAGTACCATTGACTCAATTCCTTCTGGACAACCGCCGAATCGCAGCGCCAGCACTTTCCGTCCTGCACCTGTTCATTTGCAAGTACCGTTTGGCAGTTTTCGCACCAATTTACCTGGCCGGTTTTCTTGTAGGCCAGCCCCTGCTCATAAAATTTGCGGAAGAATAGTTGCTCCCACTTGAAGTACTCAGGCAAACAGGTAGTGACTTCCCTCTTCCAGTCGTAGGAAATCCCCATCCGCTTTAATTCGCTTTTCATCTGACGAATATTCTCGAGGGTCCATTTCTTGGGATGAACACCGCGTTGAATCGCCGCATTCTCGGCCGGTAATCCAAAGGAGTCCCAACCTATCGGCTGCATTACATTAAAACCCTGCATCCGCTTATAGCGACTAATGACATCCCCAATGGAATAGTTCCGCATATGCCCCATATGAATGGCGCCACTGGGATAAGGGAACATGCAGAGGCAGTAATATTTCTTTCTCTTTAGAGGATCATTCGCGGGATCGGGGGCCTCGAAGCTCTTCCTCTCATCCCAGACCGCTTGCCACTTGCCTTCAATGGCCTTTGGATCGTACTTTTCGCTCAACATAAGACCCTGAATTTAGGCGATTCCAACACGTTGCTCAAGGAGATTAGGGAAATGAAAGAAGTCGTCATTTTATCGGCCGTCCGCACTCCCATTGGAGCTTTTCAAGGTGCTTTCAAAGACACCCCGGCCCCTCGCTTGGGGGCTGCTGCAATCCAGGAGGCCGTACGACAGAGTGGTGTAAAGCCTGAAAATGTCGATGAATGCTACATGGGCTGTGTGTTACCCGCAGGAATTGGCCAAGCACCGGCCCGTCAGGCGGCATTATTTGGCGGATTACCCCAATCGGTGAAGTGTACTACGGTCAATAAAGTCTGCGGCTCGGGGCTAAAGTCCGTCATGCTGGCCGCCCAGATGATTCAATGTGGGGACGCCGAAGTGGTGGTCGCGGGCGGCATGGAGAATATGAGCCGGGCCCCTTATTTATTAGAAAAGGGTCGTGAGGGTTACCGATTGGGTCACGGCAAAATTCTGGACTCCGTCGTTTTGGATGGCCTGTGGGATCCTTACGGCGATACGCACATGGGAAACTGTGGCGAGCTTTGCGCGAAGGAAGGCAAATATTCGAGAGCAGAGCAAGATCGGTACGCGGCCCAGAGCTATAAGCGAGCGCTCTCTGCTATTTCCACCGGGAAATTTAAAAATGAAATTGTCGCAGTAGAAGTGATCGATAGAAAAGCCACGAAGAAAATCGACACGGATGAAGAGCCCGGCCGAGGACAAATCGAAAAGTTTCCTGAGCTCAAGCCCGCCTTTCAAAAGGATGGGACGATTACGGCCGCCAATGCCAGCTCTATTAATGATGGCGCGGCAGCCCTAGTGCTGAGCTCAGCCGATACCGCGAAAGCGCTCGGCGTGAAGCCTCTGGCGCGCGTACTTGCCCAAGCAAGTTTTGCACAGGCGCCCGAGTGGTTCACGACCGCTCCTGTGGGCGCCATCGAAGCGGTGCTCAAGAAGGCAAAACTTAGCAAGGATCAGATTGATCTTTTCGAGATCAATGAAGCCTTCAGCGTCGTGGCCCTTGCCTGCGCCAAGCAATTGGGCGTGCCGGAAGAAAAACTAAACACGCGTGGAGGGGCCGTCGCTTTGGGCCACCCGATTGGGGCAAGCGGCGCTCGCATTCTGACTACTCTTTTGCACGCTCTACGCGACGAGAAAAAACGCTACGGCGTTGCCGGGATTTGTATCGGTGGAGGCGAAGCTGCAGCACTCGTGATTGAGGCTGTTTATTAAGAAAAAAACGGAAAAACTTTCCTCCGGCCTTTGGAAAAAGGAAATTGAAAGCCGGCTGCCTTTCCTATCCCCGACGAAACGGATGGAGTTTCGCATGCTCCGCAAACAGTTCGAAGGTAGGGGCCAAATGGGCCTCCCCCTCGTCGTGCGCATGGGTCGATCCTTAATGCAACGGTGGAAGCAATGAGGGGGCGGCAGGGATCGAAGAGATCCTGGATTGTCCATCAATACCATGATTCCGTTCAGCCCTTTGACGCCGTCACAAATCACATGCTCCTCATTCAAAAAGCATTGAAGGAAGTGGGAATCGGCGGAGATATTTTTGCACGCCACGTTCGACCCGATCCTTGGAAGGGAGCCCGGCTTTTCAGCGAAAAGCTCATCTGGAATTGCGATCTCCTTCTCATTCATCACTCTCAAGGTAGCCCCTGGCTGAACCGAGTACTGGGGATCGAAGTACCCAAGGCGCTAATTTATCACAACATCACACCTGCGGAATATTTCCGGCACGACTCTTATATTGCGAATTTGAGTCGGTTGGGACGAGCACAGCTCCTGCTCCTTCAAAAGGAGGTGAAGCGGGCCTTCGGGGATTCGAAGTATAACTTGAAAGAGCTAGAAGAGCTGGGTTTCAAAAACCCGGAGAGGTTTCCATTATTGGATCTTGAGCATTTTTCCATCTCCAAGAGAAAAGAGACACAGGCAAAGCGCTTTCTTTTCGTCGGAAAAATTACCCCGCATAAGAATCAGGCACTTCTCGTGAAGGTTTTTTTCTATTTGCGTAAAATTCTTCCGACATCTCCCCAACTCTGTCTAGTCGGCGGATCGGATCCACTCTATGGCCGCTATGTGCGGCTTCTCATTCAACTCTTAGGCCTACAGGAGCACGTCGCCCTCTCGGGCAAAGCCACCAATGAGGATCTCGACGAGCATTACAAATATTCCGACGCGTACATTAGCATGAGCTTGCACGAAGGCTTCGGCGTGCCGCTCGTGGAGGCGATGCGCTTCGGGCTTCCCGTCTTTGCGCTTCCCCACGCAGCGATTCCAGAGACACTCGGGAAAGCGGGATTCCGAATAAAGGGCCATCATCCCCTGCGAATCGCCCAGCAAATAGCGGCCGATATCCAGAATGAGGAGTTAAGACGACAGGTTTTGCAGGCCCAAATTCAGAGATTCAAAGAACTCCAAAAGACTCAAACTACTCCTCGCATTCAGGAACTCATCCAGGAGACCCTTCATGCCATTCACACGTGAAAATTTTCTGCGCGAGCTCAATCAATACGGAAAGAAATGGGGACACCCCCCCTCACTCGCTGCGGATGAGCAACGAGAGGTGTTTCAGCGCTTTTACGATTTTGTGGCCACTGAACCGGAATGCTTTTCTCGATCTCTTCTCTCAGGCCATGTCACGGGATCGGCTGTGATCGTAACGCAAAATTTTTCGAAGGTACTTTTGACCCACCATCGAAAGCTGAATGAATGGCTTCAGCTGGGTGGGCATGCCGATGGAGATCCCGAACCCGCGCAGGTGGCATTGCGAGAAGGAGAGGAAGAATCAGGACTACAGGATTTACGGTTTGTTCCGCTTGCCCCCACTTCGCTATTTGATCTGGATATCCATTGGATCCCGCCGCACAAAAAGGATCTGGGACATTTTCATTATGATGCGCGTTACCTGCTTAGCACACATCACGAGTCTGGAATTAGAATCACAGAAGAGTCCAAGGACCTGCGTTGGTTTACTCTCGAAGAGGCGTATGCCCAGAGCACGCAGTGGAGCATGCACCGGCTCTTCGACAAGCTGAAGTATGTCCGGGAGAATCTGTAGGTTAGAATAATTGAATGAAAATGAGAAGCTTGCCGCGAGTGCTCTGCACCCTCGCAATGACGGCTTTGTGTCATTGCACAATTTCTTCGACGAGCTCGAGCTCGCTCGATACCACGTTCGGTTCCAGCGGAAAAATAACGGTCGATTTCAGCAGCGGGGAAGATGCCGCCGAAGGTGTGGCCATCCAAAGCAATGGGGCCATTCTTGCCGTGGGCCGTTCCTACAACGGATCGAATTACGATTTCGCTCTCACTCGATTCGATAGTAGCGGGAATCTCGACACCTCCTTCGATACGGACGGAAAGCAGACGACGAATTTTGGAGGAAATGATGAAGCCCACGCGGTCACCATTCAGTCCGATGGAAAAATAGTCGTCGCCGGAGTAACGACATCGGGATCCACGAGCCAGATCGCCGTAGCGAGATATAAATCCGACGGCAGTTTGGATACCACTTTCAGCTCGGATGGCCTGGTCTATACTCTGGTAGGATCTCAAACCGACGAAGCGAATGCGATTGCCCTCGATTCTGACGGGAAAATTCTGGTCGCGGGATCGAGCTATAACGGGAGCAAGAAAGTTTTTGCAATCGTGCGCTACACGACGGCCGGCGAGCTCGATACCGCCTTTGGGACGAACGGAAAAGTGACAGTGTCTTTGGGCACGGAAGACGATGTGGCACGAGGGATCGGCTTTCAATCGGATGGAAAAATCGTCGTGGGCGGTAGCTCCGAAACCGCGGGAAAAAGCAGCTTCGCCATCACAAGACTTGAGACCGATGGGGATCTCGACTCGGCAACTTTCGCATCCTCGGGCAAGGTGACGCTCCATTTTATAGCAAGCCCAGCGCCGAGCGAGGACATCGCTTATGGAATGCAAATCCTAGCAGGAGGAACGATTCTTCTCGGGGGCACTGTCAATAATGGCACGAATGATTTTCTTGCCCTTGCACGTTTTTCCTCGAGTGGAGTCCTGGATACGACGTTCGGAACCTCGGGAAAGACCACGCTCGGGTACACCGAAACTGATGGAACTGCCCATAGCATTCAAGGGCGCGCCCTTGGCCTCTCGACGAATAATCAACCGCTCCTCGCAGGCTACGTGAATCTGGACGCCGGATTCGATACAGCCCTTTCTCTTTTTCAGACAGACGGAACAAAAGATATTGGATTCGGTACCGACGGAATTGTAACGACCGACGCCACCAGTGGTTCTCAAGCCGATGAGGCCCATGCCATTGCCATACAATCAGATGGGAAAAAAGTCCTCGCCGGGAGGTCTTTCAATGGCTCTAACTATGACCTGCTAGTCCTACGCTACAATTAGCACCCTTCATATATAAGTAATTGAATTTATTATATTTTAATAAGATCCGCCTGGGTATTCAGCTCGTGTACGAGCCTTGAGCGGGAATGCCTGCCCAAGTTCAAGGGTTTAGCAATTGTGTGGGCACGGATGAGGATAAGTTCGCCACCTGTCGATCCCGTAAGCCATTGTCTTTAGGTCGTACGGACAGAGGCATATCGATTGCATCCTCTTATACCGACCCTTTAGTTTAGCTTCGCCTCGTACCACCCGAGGAATATGAGATCGCAATACATTCGTTCCCTTGAAAATTGTGCAAGCGAGAAAAGTCGCCGCATTCGTGTGCTTGGTGTCGGAAACGGCATCCATACCCCGAATGATCCATTTGCCGATCCTGTTTTGAGAGTTCATCTCGAAGAAGGATTGGATTGGTCTACGGTTACTCTCGCCATGATGCTGGTAGCAGAAATGCTCATCATCTATCTAGGACTTTCTAAAGATCCCGGCTTCTCCGGAGGTCTGTATTTCGACGTTAAATATCTTCGACTCGCGATTGTAGGCCTCATGGCAGGCATCGCTGTCTTCTTCTGCTCATTCCACTATGTTGTTGTAGCGAAAGCTTTTGAAAATTGGTTTATGAGATCCGTGTCAGCGTTGGGCTGTAGCGCCGCTTTCTTCGTAGCGTTTAACGTTATCTTCCTTCTCGGAGGAGGCACCGCTCACTTCCAAGTGAATGCGGTCGATCTCTTCTGCAGCAAGCAGTACGTGGAGGCGAAGTGCAATACCGCAAAAGCGAGAATGGAACTTCTTTCTAGATCTCAGCGCCAGATTCTCACCCGAACCTCTACGCTGTATGGAAGGATGAGCCAGAGTAGCAATGCTGCCGACATGACTATCTTCCAGATGATTCAGAACCCCGACGTAGCTCAGCGGGAATTCCCTCACGTCGAAGGTCAATAACTCCTCGAACCCCTATATTCCATCGTAGTGAGACACCTCCCTTAGAGGAACTTACTCTTAACAGGGCGGAAGAACATTGCAGGTTCTGAAATAGTCATTGTACAAACGGATTTTGCTTAGGCAGTTCGTATAGCCACTTGCCGCTCGTGCAAATGCTTGTGTAGGAATGGATTCTTCGTCAGCACTTACCAAAATATCTTGACATCCGGACGAGGCCTCGAATTTCCTGATCCCGGAGGGTCCGCACGAATTACTATACGACGCATAATCAATTGAACAGTAATCGCCCTCAAAATCATCCTTAGCATCCTGCCACTCGTTGCATGCTCTGTTTTTGAGATTTTCGACTTCGGATAGATGATCGCAGGCAAATTTCCATTCTATTTGGCCGGCTCTATTTTTCCCTGCCTCCGTAATCACGTAGGCTCCAACTTCCCCTGCGGTATAGGCCCATGCGATGGGTCCCAAGATTCTCATGAGAAGCCGGCCGGCGGTTTTGATGACAAGAGTTCGGCTTGTCGCCGCTGCCACTGCTGCCTCATCCGCCGCTATCTGAGACGCTCGTCCGGCCAATAACCGTAGTTTCACTAGTTCCATTTCTCCGGCCTGAGCTGCCTCAGCCGCCTTAAGTGCAATAGCCGCAGCTTCTCTTTCCGCCGCCTGCTCCGCCGCCAGTGCCGCTTGCCGGGCTAGATCGGCGGGCGTCACCACGCCGATGTTCTGCATCACCGCTCCGGGGTAGTCGACCATCACGCCGTTCACGATCGTGCCGGATGCACGTAGGTTCGTGACAAACAGTAAAGAAAGGGCAATCGATAATTGGGTCAAGGTTCTCAAATTTGGTGGATTCATAATTGGTCACCTGTTTCAGAGGGCACTATTGCCCCCACTGTGATTAGCGAGAGATGGGCCTTGAAACGGCTCATTCAAATTGTGAAGTAATTATGAAGGCGCAGTCATGGCGGAGCTTGTGGACAATTAATAACGGAAAATCGCGAGCCTGAGTCAGGAATCGAGAATGTTTGTCCTATAATGACCGCATGAAGCACTTCTTTGTCTTCACGCTTTGCCTTAGGCCTCTTTTCGCCGCTCCAGCATTCCTCTCCCAAACCGGACTTTATTCGGATCTGCCCAGGAAGATTCTTTCCGCGGAGGTGGCCTCCTATATTCCCCGCTTTCCTCTCTGGAGTGACGGGATAGAAAAGCAGCGCTGGATTCGACTACCAGCCGGTACTCAAGTCGACAAAAGTGATCCCAACGCATGGGTGTTTCCTGTCGGCACTCAGCTTTTTAAAGAATTTGCCTGGCATGGACAGCGCGTGGAGACTCGCCTTATTCAAAAGAAGGGGGAATCCCAGTGGGAATTCGTAAGCTACGTCTGGAATGGCGATGAAACGGAAGCCAAGCTAGCGCCTAGCACGGGAATTCAAAGTCATCTTCCTCTCACGGATACGATTTTTCACGATATACCGAGCCAGGGCCAATGCCGTTTTTGCCACCAACGCTTCGGGGATCCGGTTCTGGGTTATAGTCAGATTCAATTGGGTAGTGAGCCGATTCCCGGGCACTCTTCTCTTGAACGCGCGGCACTTGGATATTTGCATGGAAATTGTGGGAGCTGCCATCACCCGGAGGGGCGTGCAGGATTTACGGAGAATTTTTATCACCTGACGGTGGAAGCCTCGACAGCGGAACAAACGCCTGCCTACACGACGTCCGTAAACCTCAAGACGGTGAATTTTCCAATTCCCGGGCTCGAGACGACTTATCGTCTGCTTCCAGGCCATCCAGAACAGAGTGCCCTCATCTATCGACTGACGCTAGAAGGACCACAGCACATGCCCTCCTTAGGATCCAAAATCCCCGATGCCACTCAGATCAATCTGCTGCGCCAATGGGTCGCAGAGATGCATTAACCCTTTCTGTTATTGCGAGCGCACGCGAAGCAACCTCCATGAAAATGACGTTTTGAATCGATTCATAATTATTTTGCGTGATTGAGAGAAAAAGCCTCCGAGACGAATCTAGGGACAGTTGGACATTACGTCCCAAACCGAAAATCTCTGGAGGAATAAATGAAAACGTTAATAGTAATAGTCAGTCTGTGCTTGATTCCAAGCGTCGGGTATGGCGCCGCACGCAAGCCTGCATCCGTCCCGCAAACGACGGAAGCAGTGCCGCTTCAACACACGATCAATGTCCGCGTGAATCCCTTGGGCCTTCTCATTGGTGCGCTCTCTGGGGACGTGGATTTTGCCGTAACCAAGAAGTTCACAATTGGACCCAGCATTAGCTACTACTCCGCGACCATTTTCGACACGAGTCTCACGGGCTACGGCCTCGGGGCGAGAGCCAACGTCTATCTGACGGGCGATGCGATGACGGACAGTTGGATACTCGGGCCCGGCTTGGGGTTGTCGATTAACTCGGTCTCGTCCGGGGAATCGAAGGCGTCCTCAGTCGGGTTCTATGTAGGATCCATTCTCGGCTATCAGTGGGTTTGGACGAACGGCCTCAATATTAACTTAGGTCTAGGAGCCAACTACTACACTCAAAGCGCCAGCGCCAAAGGAAGCGATGGGATCGAAATTTCGGTTCCCGGCTATCACGGCCTCGGGCCCACGGGTGAACTGACAGTGGGTTGGGCATTTTGAGCGAGGACACCATCGTAAAGCACTCCGATTATTTGGTGTCGCTCTTATTGGCCATGGCCACCTGCGCGACTAGCTAAAAAGCTCGTACGGAAGTTCCTCACTCGGTACGGGACGTAAGAGGCACGGGCAGACCAACAAGGTTTGCCCGTGCTTTAGGTATTACGGCATACCTTTGTGAAGGAAAAAATTACAGACTGTCGCGCTTGGCGATGGAGCAACTGCAGTAGTAGTCGATTTTGCTTTTTAGTATCTTCGCTTTCACGCAACTGGCTTTCATTTTTCTTAAGTCCCCCGGACCAAAGCGCTTCACGACCGTGGAGCCGAGAACCCTAAAGATGCCGGCAGGTCGATTCACCAAACTGCAAATATGAAGTCCCGACCCCGACTCCTCTATAAAGGAGCTCGAGGATTGCTTGCTGTTCGTATTCTTTTCAGGACCGGAAGCGTGGTTTTCCCTCGCTACTGCGATATTCAATCCTCCCACCAGACATACCAAGGCTAACCAACGTTTCATTTCTCCCCCAATCAGTTTCATTTAATCTATTAAGCAAAGTACTCGCCAAGGGTGGGATGCCTGGAAACACGTGAAGACAAAGGCTCTCGTGGACATGCATACAGTGCACGTCTACGAAATCGACGGCATTGCCGTTTTTCGGCCCCGAGTGAAGACAAGGTTAAGTAATCAAACAGCTTGGAATTCATCCAGTGCGTGAAGACTGGCCGCTCGGTTGCAGAAGTATCCGTCTGTTCGGATTTATTTTAGGCCACGATTTGGGGAGGTAATTTCATATGTGGAAGATCACATGGCCAATGTTAATGTTGGCCCTAATCACAATCACGGATGCGAAGGCAGGGTTCTTCTTTAAACGACGGCAGCCGGTATTTTTTCAACCGCAATTCGTTCAGCAACAAAACCAGTTCGGCATAGTCCTCGACGCCATTGAAGTGCGCGAAGAAGGGCAATGGAAACTAGTCCGCTGTAAGGGCGATGACGACGATTTCTGTCAGCAGCTCATTTCCGACGAGAAGGTCGAAGAGAGACTATTGATGGACCGCGAAGGGCTGGTCCTTGTCTCGCGTAATGGCAAAAACGTCAAAGTGAGTGAAGACGTTCGATTTGCCCTGGGACCGGAATATGGCTGTCCCAAGCCAAAATCAAAAGACCCTCGTGTTGGGGAGTTTTGCGAACACAACGAACAACTTTTTAAGAACGGTCCTAAGAACGGCGGAAATGGCCTCATTGGCAGTAACCGGACGGGAGTTGTTGGGCCTGGAAACAACTTCACGGTGAACCCGACAAACCCGCTTCAGCTCGCGGGCGGACAGCCTCCGCAGCAGGGACCTGGCCATAACTTCGGGCCCTTGCAGCCGGCTCAGCCCCCACAAATCGTTCAACGTCCGGTGGACAGCACTCCCCCTTTAGCGGGCACGCCGCACGCGAAGTGGAATGCGGAATTTGAAGATACGGGGTTCGCTACGTCGCCGACAGTTGAAAAATTACGAGAAGTCATTGGAACGACGCCGGGCAAGGTGGATCCCACGGTCGCGGTGCTCGATACTGAGTGCACGTCGAATCGACAGCCGCAAGCAAAGTCACCCTTCAAGTTGTTTCTCGCTGATAAAAACGGCGGCGTTTCGATTGCAATTCGCAAGAGCGACACCATCGCGACTCTCGATCAAAACTTGATGACCCTGGCGAGCCAAGTAGCAGTATCTCTAACTCCTGGTGGCGCTGCCCTTTACGGTTCCGTCGGTGGGAACGACTTTGAATTCGGCGGCACGATGCCCGCAAAGGAATACTACCTGAAGCGACTCGTTAATCAGATAGACGGACGAGGCCTTCCCGCTTATTCGCTTCGGTTCGTGGTGAAACACGCCCCGAGCCAGGCGCGAATGATCGGCCCAAATGATGACGTCTATAGTTGTCGGTCCACGGGGACTCCTCCGGCTGGCCAGACCCCGCGGTTTGACCAGATGGCGCAAGTGGGGCAACAAACTCGATTGAATAACGGGGTGATGCCTTTCACTGAAATTCTGAACGCTGAATAGCGGCAGAATACGTATTCTAAAAGTAACAGCCACACCGCAGCCAATGCGGTGTGGCTTTTTCTTTCTTCCCGCCGGATTTTCCCCTATAATGTATTTACTACCTTCCTTTAAAAATAGTCTCAGTTCTACAATTTGAGTCGGGAGAAGAAAATGCGCCGATCCCTTTTGGTCTCCGCCTGGGTCTTAGTGATGTTCTTGATTTCCATCCAAGGAGAGCGCCTCGCTCTTTCGAAGACGCCCGCGGAAATAGAAGCAGAAATTCTCAAAAGAGCTCAGGGGCTACCGGCGAAACCTGGGGGCTTTCACGACGCAGGAACCCCGGCCGCAAATCAGGGAGGGCTGCAAATGGCCCAACCGAATCGGCCAACGAACGCCACACCGTCTTCCAATGTAACTACGGGCGCAATGTGCGTCTTCAAAAAATATTGTACGACCTGTCACTCTGGAGATCCAAAGACAGCAAAAGGCGGACTGGGAAATATTCTCCAGCCGGGAACCTTGAGCGCTACCTATGTCGAGGGAGCCGTTCCCGAGAACACTACTCTTTACACACGTATGACCAAGATCCCGCGCATGCCACCGCCGGGAAATCCGACCCCATCCGCGCAAGAGATCGAAAAAGTGGCAGCTTGGATTCGCGCAGGCGCGCCTGCTTGGGATCCCAATGCGAATTGCGATGCTATTGGCCAGGGAGATCAACCCGCGGGACCACCCATTACGCCTGAAAATGTCGTTGAGCTCGTGCGTGCCGATATTGCCAATCGAAACCAAGCCTACGGCGCGAATTTAGGGCAGCAGCAACCGAACTACCGTTATTTTTCATTCGCTCACCTCAAAAACTCAGAGCAACGTGAATTTCTGGATAGTTACGTCGCGGGATTTATCCGTTTGATCAATCACCTTTCCAACGGAGACTCAGTCACTCCGGCGGAGCGAGTCGATACCGAGGGGCTTGTGTATCGCGTAGATTTAAACAAGGTGAAATGGACTCCGGAGCTTTTTAAGAAAGTGAAGGATTTAGATCCTTACTTCAATTCCGACATGATTTTTAAGCGCGGCCTGTTGCAAAAAGACCAAGGCACGCAGCAGGCGGTCAACTGGACGATTCGCGCGGAGGTATTTTTAGCCAATGCCTCCCGTGGAAAACTCTATTCGGATTTCCTGGGAATCGGAAACAAAGAGACGGATTGGGCAGGGCCTCAAAAACTCGCGGTGGACCCGGCTAAGGAGCTCGCGGCACTCAACACCAAAGAGGGTGGAAAAAAGCCTGTCGTAGCGGCGGGATTCGTAAAATCTGGAACCGAGGCTGCCAATCGCATGGTCTACCGTCACACGACCGCAGACGGACGCTACTATTATCGCAGTAGTAACACCGAGTCCAACACCGGAAACAACAACATTTTGGCTCGCCCTTTTGGCGAGATACCGGGAATTGCGAACCCCGAGCAAAACAAACTCGAAGTCGCCGATCACGACATCATGATTCAAAATCGTTTTGGTCTTCCAATTTTCGTAACGGTGAATAACAAGGGGGAGAAGGAAGAGCAGGCGAATGAGCAGACAGGGTTAAAGTGCATGTCGTGCCACACACAAGGAATGATTTATACACCGGATATGGTGCGGGCAGCCCTCGAGGGACGAGCTCACACCTTGGATGATGGGACGAAAATCGTTACCCAGCGGCTCTTTCCCGGAGACGAGGCATGGAAGAAACAGCTTGAGACGGACAACAAGCCTTTCCAGGACGCCATCGCGGCCATGAATCTTCCCCAAGGCTACAAGCGAGATCCTTTAGCTCTAAGAAAATTCTATGGAGATCCCTTAAACGCATCCGTCTTCCGCTTCGAACAGGAGCCCATTAGCATTCGGCAGGCCGCAGCCGAAGCGGGAAAGACAGTCGAGCAATTAACCTCGGAAATTAGAAATAATGACAAGTGGTCCAGAGAGCTTTCGGGGCTCATGACCCGCGATCCGGCGGGCAATTGGAATGGATCGGTTCGCCGCGATCTCTGGGTGTCCTTCTATGAAAAAATTATGACCGGTGGGAAATAGGAGCAATGATGAAAACCATTTTAATCGTCGTCTTGGCCTTGGTCTCCTTGAACCTTTTCGCAAAACCTGCAAAGCGCAGCTCCTCGGCAAAACGGGCAACGCCTCTTCTTGTCACCCTGCCGGCTTGCCCAGCCGGCAAGGAATCTGTAAACGACCCAGAGGATCCTACCTGCGCTCCCGAGCTAAAGGGCAAAACCACGGATCCGGCCTCCTGCTCGAAAAAGTGTCTTCGTGTTTGTGTCGATCGTAAGCCCGCCTCCGCCCCGGAGGGGATGACGAAGTAAGGGGATGAAGTGAGGCCCCTAATCTTTCTTACCCTAAGCATTCTCGCCAACGCCGCAGGCTTCGAAACCTTTTGCTTTACCGTGAGCGGAGCACTCTCCCTTCAGATTCAAGAAGAACTGTTGAAACAGGAAGTGCAACGCCTTCTACCCGCTCGGGAAATTCCTCCCTCCGCACGTAATGCCGTCGCTTATGCTGAAGGACTCTTACGTGGCATGGATTACAAGGAAGGGGAAATGCCCCCGATGGAAATACTCGACTCTCTTTCACAGAGAGATCTTTTTCGTGTCGGAGAAATTTTGGATGTGGTGGACAGAAGAGGTGAATTCAAACTTCTCCCGCACCAACAAGCCTGGGTGAGAGTTTTCCATGCCACGAAAGACCGCCAACTCATCACCCCCATCGGCCCAAGAACCGAAATGTTCAATCCAGCCGAAAAAGAAAATATTCTCAAACTTCTAAACGCCCTCGGGGACTCCGATCCCGTGACCCTCGCTCGCGCGCGCTTCCTGGTGGAGAACGGTGCGAACCTAGACCAAATCGTTGATGGCTTAAGCGATCGCATTG
>JAHFAF010000404.1 GCA_023250715.1 Pseudobdellovibrionaceae bacterium
GTTCATTGATCGAAACAGCAACTCTTCAGGAAAGGGAAAGATCTTAAACGGCCTGCGAATGACAGTGGGGATTCGCGGTTGCCAGTGCCTGGTGTGGAAAGTCTTCCAAAATTGACGGTCGCGATAACTCAAAAGCATAATTCTGTCCAGGATCTACTGGGGCCTGACCGGCTTCGCTGCCCGTCTCAGACTTTCCAATATTTCCGGAGTAAATAGATAGCGGTATTCTGTCCCTTCATTCAGAACGATGAATATTTCAGGTGCGATAACTTTTAGAAATAAATGAGTTTGCAGCGTTAAATAGTTGAAGGCGCGATTGCCCGCCCAGGTCTTCAATCTTTCCAAACGATCGAAAACCGGGATAGCCCGCGTTTCATTTTGCCTTAAATAAAGCGGAAAAAACCTCTCCGAGGCACTCAGTCGCTTCCATTCGCCAGATTTCTTGTCGGCGGCGAGGGCAGGAATGAAGATCTCGGCGTTTAAGAACGCATCGTAGAAATAATTTTCCTGATTAGGATCTCCTTGGGCTACTTGCAACGCTTCATCGACTTCCGTGAGATCTAATTTAGAGGGATCGTCATTCATTACAATCCTGATAGCACCAAGTACGGATATACGCCAATCATGGCTTTTTACCATTCGGGCTGTCGTGCGGACTAACCTGAACCACGTCACCAGAGCCCATCGCCGCTTTAAAAAAATCTTACGCCCACAACAGAATCCCAATCGCGAGAAAGACCAACCATGAGAGGTGTCGGCCTCTTGTCCAAATGAGAGGCAGCGGAGCATGCAGGAAGAAGATCGATCCGACAGCGTGAAAGATCTTCGCAGAGGGCTCTACCCAAATAATAAATCCCAATCCCACCCAGGCCAGGGAGGTGAGGTGCCAGGCGAATCGAAGTACCTGCTTAGTGAAAAGATCCTCGCGGTCGTTAAATAGTCTGGGAAGATCTCTTTTCATGAGTAGGGCAAGTAGGTATTTCTCGCCTAAGTATGAGTGCGCAAAACTCACCGTCAATATCAAGGTCAGAGCTGCAATAGCGTTTCCAGGCATGGTGACCATGTAGCACCAAGTTGGAAACTCGTCCACTTCACGTCACGAAAAATTACTTCGGCACTGTACTGGTCAATGCGGCTTTGGCCAGCGCTCTTCCGAGCTTACTTTCAATCATCTCTAGGTGATTTATCCCGGGAAAATAGACAGAACGTGGCTCGCCTCCCGGGGGTATTTGTAAAGGCAAAGGAACCAACCCGTCATTGGGCCCCTCAGAGAGTCTACTCACAATTCTACCGCAAACGTGCATCTTTTGGTTTATTCCGGGCCAAAAGCGTTGAAGAAATGGCAGCGGGTCACGGGTGGAAGTGAAATAGAGAAGTTTTTCATCGGGAAGAAATTCGGAAGTTGGTGCTTGCTCCAACACTTGTAGCGTGTGCTCAGTGGCTACAGTCGTTGTCATGGATTGCATCTTAGGGCGTACTTTAGGACTACTAAAGCGCCGGATCGCTGCTTTTCGGGCCACTCCTTCAAGAGGGCGAGTGGGGGGCGGCAACGCCTCCAGAGGGTTGTCTTGCACCACGAGATCAGCAAAGGGGGTACCTCCAAAAGGACCTTGGAGGAATATGGCACCCAGCAGTCGATCTCCAAACAATTCGGGATTCAGTTTTAAGGCCGACCACGCTTCCACTGATCCGGCACTTGATCCCATGATGATGAAATTTGATTTGGGGTCCGCGTTTTGCACAATATTAGTCCACGATTGCCGGACGAACTCCGTATTTTGAGCTAGGGATTGATTGTCTGGCGGGCGCACGAAAAGCGCCCTTGGGCCTTCCCCTCCTAGGACACTTGCTGCTTCGGAGAAAACATCTGGCATTTTGTTTCCGGCGAGTCCAGTTACAAAGATGAATATGGTGTTTTCGTGGGCCTTTATCACGGACTCGGGAAGGGGTTCGTTTGAGTGGTCGACAAACTTTTCAAAATCACTCTTAAATACTCCCTTGTCTATTTCGGCGAAAGAGGCAGAGGGATGATGAGTTCCCAATAGACAGACGAATAGAATTTTGAAATATTGATATTTCAAGCCAGTTTTCCAAGAAAAAAAATCACCGATACATTGCCGCATACGAGGAGGTTTCCAGGATGCCTTAAAGTAGTTTACTTAAAATGCAACTTTCACACCGGCAGTGGGCAGCTCAAAATTTAGGTGTATCCTGTAAGAATTCTAAACAGGCTACCTCCTAGATTATTTCCTCTTTCAACCAAGCGTCGATTGTTTGGTTCGTCACCTCGGGGTCGCGAAGCATGAGCCAATGGCCGCAGTCTTTAAGTCCCACCGCTTTTGAGCCAGGAGCTTCGGCCACCCACTTCAGCCATCGAGACGAGTGGAAGTGGTAAGTTTTTTTCTCACCGAAAAGATAAAGCAGGGGTTTTGAGATTCGATAATGTTGGAGTAAGCCCCGGCGGTATTTCTTACAAAAACGGGCGCGCCAGAAGTAAAAGTAAAGATAGTTTGAGCGGGCTACGACATCCGAGCCGCGGGGGGCGTGGGCTGGTACGGAGATCAGCCTGTTCATGGCGTTTCCAGCGGAAGGGACTAGCTTCCCAAAAAAATAAGCGGCGATGAGCCACCACTGGTAACTCAACATGAATAAGGCGTGGGCAAGGCTTGCCGGCCGAAAGTGTCCGCCCACGTCCATTGTGATGAGCCGACTAGAGATCTCGGGGTGTTGTTGGTCCAATAGATAAGTCAGGTAAGCACCCCAATCATGGCCCACAAGAATCAGAGGTACATTTGAATCCGGTCTCACGCGGGAAATAGTCGATATAATCCGATCTAAAAGCTCCGGGAAATCGGGTCCGCGGGAGCTATCCTTAGGATCGAAGGCGGGAAGGGTGATGCAGACACAACGGTAGCGGCCCGCAAAGTGAGTTTCCTGGCGCTTCCAAAGTTCTCCCGTATCGGGCCAGCCGTGTATGAAAAAAAGAATGGGGAGCTGAGGTTCTCCAGTGTCGGTGTAATTTAAGTGTTCCGGTATCTTGTTCTCCGGCATTTGCTTTATCCCTTGGTGGTAATCCCTTCCTTCTCCAGTATTGCGCGGATTAGATCTCTTTTGTCGCCCTGAATTTCGACGGTTCCGTCCTTGCCGTCCATTCGGTAGGTACCGCCGGAACCACAGCGAGTTTTCAGGAGCGTGGTCAGTTCTTTGAGAAAGATTTCAAGCTTCGGGAGGTCACTGATCACGGTAACTGTTTTTCCCCCGCGGCCTTGTTTTTCAATTCGAAGTTTTGCAATGAAATTGCGGCTCGTGATTGTCAGCATCTTAGAATTCGCTTTTAGGAAAGCAAGCTGGCCTCGGTCAGCAACTCTTTACCGGAAATGTTCGGTAATTCTCGGGCGAATTGTCGGACCAAAACTTCAAAGCGGGCAATCGCCTTTTCTTTTCTGCCGAGGTCGGACGCCTCAATCCCGTCCGCAAGCTCTCGCCAATCAGCGGATTGAAGGAGTAGCTCGTGAATGGATTTGGTGAATATATCGGCCCAGGTCGGCTGACTGAACGTGAGATTAAGAGAAATTGAATCGTCTTCGGTGGTTGTTTCATGCCAATAACCGCGAGGGACAAACAAAACGGCGCCTGGCTCCAGAAGGAATTCAAGGGAGCCCTTGGGGAGCTCCTCTAAAAGCTGAGCGTGACACTGCTTTTCAAGTGCGACCCCAATTTCCCCCGTACAACTCGTGTAGCGGTCGGTCGGATTTTCGACTGAAATGTTGGGGGCCAGACACCAGCGCTTTGTGCCTTTCAGTTGAAAAACGAAATTGGCGTTGGCGTCGAAATGAAGTCGGGTACGGCCTCCCGCGGGAGTAGCATAAACAATGGCTCGGGCTTGGGTAAGATCGTTCTCGCTACCGGTCACGAGCCCCAAGTCCGATCGCACGTTCTTCAAAAAGCCTGCAATAGTCTCACTCTGGGATTGCATCGAATCGAACACGAGGGTCATGTTGTTCCGAAAGACCTTGAGTGCGTCTCCCGGCTCAAGAAGAATGGAACTATACTCATCGTCAAAGTCGGGTAGACAGGCCCTTACCTTAAGGACACGAGCGGCGATCAAGGTTTGCAAACTTTGAAGCTGCGGAAGGTCAAAAAGGCAATTTAGCTTGTTCG
>JAHFAF010000073.1 GCA_023250715.1 Pseudobdellovibrionaceae bacterium
TCGAGTGCGCAGTTTCGGTTCCGCTATGATCGCAGCCCTCGTACTGGGGCTCTTAAATGTATTTGTAAGGCCCATAATCGCGTTCTTCGCCCTTCCCATTACAATCATCACGTTGGGACTTTTCACTTTTGTCATTAACGGAATTATTTTGAAAATCTGCGCATACCTGTTGAAGGATTTCGAGCTGGACAGTTGGTTCGCGGCGATTATCGGAGCCGTGGTGATGGCAATTCTGCAGAATTTGATCTACGCGTACCTACCGTTCTAGTATTCATTTTTTGAATAATATAATGTAGTTAAATTTGATTTATTTATATATCAGAAACCGTATACTGAAGCTGTCGATTGGAGGCACGTATGCGGAACCTAAAAATCGTTTTCTTACTTACCCTCATTCCTCTCAAATTCGCCATCGCAGAAATAGCTCAACCAGTTCCGGCTCCACTAAATTGCAACGGCACGGAACAAGTCACACTCTTCCGCTGCGTCTGTCGCTTAAACGTTAATACCGCAAGCGACCGAGGTTCCGTCAGCATTCCCCTTTATAACAATGGCTCCTCAACCCTTTTCTCCGCGTCCGACATAAGCGGACAGAGCTGCGAAGGCTCCCTTCAGGCAGATGCCTGCAGGCCAGGACTCAGCGGCCGTGCCGTTGGTCGCTATTCTTGTGTCGCAGGAACAACGACGGAAACGGGCGGATTTGATATTCGCTGGTAATGTTCCAACTGAGCTTTGGAACTTTTTAACGTCCTATCGCACGATTCTCACCGTTCAAACAGTGACTTGATGCGTTAATCTAGATACGAGGATCTCTTTGGGGGCAAGAAGGGAACTAGTATGTGGCACTGCCTATTTGCTCTCGCTCTTTTATTCAGTCTAAGCTCACACGCGGAAACGGATCGTGAGTTTGAATCTCCCAATTTTCTCGATTCTGAAGTCGATGATCTCCTGGGCCAAGCACCCGTTCCTGGGCCCAACCCGCGGCCGCCCGTTGTCACCAGCTGTGTCGCGAAAAATACTTTTGGCAGAATCGTATGCACGGCGGAATGCGCCGCCGGCAAATCCGCCATTTGCAGAAACTGCTTCAACGACGCCGACTGTACGTGTGACTGCAAGTAGAGTTCTCGATAGGTAACGGATACCTTTTGAGAGGTTATTTTTCGAAGATGGCGGCGATGCCCATGCCGCCGCCGGTGCAGATGGAGATGAGGCCACGGCCTGAGCCCTTTTGATCGAGGAGCTTCGCTAGGGTCGCGGCAATGCGGCCGCCAGTTGCGGCGAAGGGGTGGCCGAGTGCGATGCTACTGCCGACTACATTTAACTTTTTGCGATCGATAGAACCTAAGGGTGCCGACTTTCCTAATTTCTCCTTACAGAAATCTGCCGACTCCCAGGCCTTCAACGTGCAAAGCACTTGGGCGGCGAATGCTTCGTGGATTTCGTAAAAATCGAAATCCTGAAGTTTCATCTCATTGCGATCGAGAAGTTCGGATACCGCGGCGGTCGGCGCCATGAGCAGGCCCTCGCCGTGAACGAAATCAACAGCGGCTACTTGACCGTCTCGGAAATAAGCCAACACCGGAAGATTATTTTTCTTGGCGTATTCCTCAGAGGCGAGAAATACCGCCGAGGCTCCGTCGGTGAGAGGGCTACTGTTGGCCGCCGTCAAGGTTCCCGCCTTGAAATCGAAAGCAGGTTTGAGCTTTGCCATTTTTTCCAGCGTCGTGTCTTTGCGAACGAAGGTATCTTTCTTCACGCCGTGAAATTCCGTGACGAGATCGCCGTAAAATCCCTCTTCCCAGGCTTTTGCCGCATTTTGATGGCTCGCCAGTGCAAGTACGTCCTGCTCTTCACGAGAAACTTTCCATTCCTTCGCCATCCGCTCGCAGTGCTGGCCCATGGAGAGACCCGTACGGGGCTCCACCACGGCGGGAAGAGTGGGCTTCAAATCCTTCGGCCTAAACTGCGTCAGTGGCCCGAGCTTCTGCGTAAGACCCTTCGCCATGCCGAACTTGAAAAATTTCCGGGCAAACTCGCGGCTAAGGCCAATGGGAAGATCACTATTGGAATCCACACCACCGGCGATACCGCACTCAATCTGGCCTAGAGTGATTTTATTCGCGACGAGAATCAAAGCCTCCAAGCCTGTTCCGCAAGCGCGCTGAATATCGAAGCCGGGTGTATGGGGATCGAGTCCGGATCCCAAAAGCGACTCACGCGCCAGATTCCAATCGGCGGAATTTTTCATGATGGCGCCGAGAGAGACATCGCCTAAACGCTTTCCCTGAAGATTAAATTTCTTCACTACTGCGGCAAGGGCCGCTGTCATCAATTCCTGAGTGGTGGCCTCACTGTAATTCGTAAAAGACCGAGCGAAAGGAATGCGACTCCCGCCGATAAGGGCGACTCTTTGATTTTTCACGCTATCTCCGAAAGATTGACTTCAATCCCATTCTTGGAGGGAAGAACGGCCGCGATACCCACCCCTGGTGTTACTATCTTAGCCGAGAGGGGGCTTCCCGCCCCAAAATCCAAAGCGGCTAAAGGAAGACGGGACATGTTCGTCACCAGAAATCCTCCGCGAGGGCTTACCAGATTAATCGACTCCATTGCGCCCAACCCTTCTTGGCGACGGAATGCCTCCATGTAAAGAAGCGAACGTTCCGCCTCTTCCGCTCGAATGCGCCGCACGCCTCTTCGAACCGTGATGGCGACATCCGTCAGAGTCATTTTCGCGAGGTTCTCCGCCGGTAACTCAACCCCGGCAACACAAACCGCATTTCCGATATAGAACGGACTCAATTTAGAATGGAGCCTACGGTAATCTAGCGGGCAGGTGAGAGAATAAGGACCCTGCCTGCCTTCCGCCATCTTCTTCCAAAGCATCGCGCAAAGAACATCATTTTCGGAAAGCGCAATATCAGTCTGCTTTGCGCACTCCTGAGCAGCATGCTTTAGCTCTTCCCTGGAAAAGGGAAGAATCTTCCATTTTAACTTTTGCTCGGATATTTCCTGCCGTCGATCCGCCCAAAAAAGGCCAGTCTCCACCTGTAACTTTTCGGCTGTAATTTTCTCCGTCGGCAAATCCACTTTCTTCGGAATGAGAGCTCTGCGATCGTGGGAGGGAGCGGCAAAGGCCTTCCCTTGAAAAGTGGCGGCCCAACTGGAAAGAAAATAGAAGAAGCTGTACCCGTCGGCAACGCAATGAGAAATACTGACCGCGAGCGCACTCGCAGCTCGATCTTGAGTTAGATGAAATTTGACCAAAGTCTCCCCAGGTAGGGTCTCAACTCGATCTACCTTGGCCTCTTCCACGGGCCCTTCAGAAACTTCGAAATGAAACCCTGGATCTCGCGCAACCAGCCCATAACTAAACTCATCGACCTGCTCGAGTTGACTCCGGAAAGGGGGGAAAACCTCCAATGTTTCCTTAAGCGAATTTTCTAATGCCTCTCGATCCAGTCTTGCCGGGTAGGTAAACAGAAACTGAATGGGGTAGGCACCGCAGCCCGTAAAAAGATGATCTACAGGGGACAAAGGAATGTAGTTTTTCGTCGTCATAGTCATGGCGATTCAGGGTTATACCCGAACACGGGACCGCTTGCTATACTTGCATCGCGTGATCTGGATCTTCCAAAGGCTATGGACCTATCGAAACGAGATCTTTCTCGCTATTCAAGTCCTCTCCGCACTTAGAAAGACGGCTCAGGAGTTCGCCAGAGATTATATCCGAAAGCAGGTGGAGACACGATTGAGGAAACAAATTTGGGTGGTGCTGGGGCAAATTGCTCTTCTTGGCCTGGCGTTTCTTTTGACTCAAGTGAGCCCTGGCCTTCCCTCGGTGCTTTTGGCCTCGATGAGTCTATGGGTTTTGACTATTTTCAACTTGTACCAACTGATCTTTTCCACGATTCCCGAGCTTGTGGCACTCCACCGAACCCTCAAAGGGAAAATCGGCTACGCAATGAAATACTTTCTAGAAGTCTCGGTGGTGACCGAGCTTCTAAGGCTCAATGTCCTATTTCTGTTCGTGTGCTTGGCTCTCGGAATTTCAACCCGAACGGTCGTCGGAGCTGCTTTCTCCTATTGCGATCCTTGGGTGAAATTATGGAATGGTACTGCTCATTCGAGTCGCCTGAATTTGAAGTGAGGACGGACTTGGGTGGAGAAGAATCGACCCTTTGAATCCGCGTGAATCAACCGGTCGTACACCGTGACCGGAACCGCGAAGTACTGAAAGATTCCGCCATTTCGGAATTGAACTTCCAGTGTTTTAGAATTCGCATCATAACCTATGGCCTTAAGCAATTGGGACAGGACGCGATTTCGAAGCATTCTATCTCTCTCCTTTTTTTATTGGATGCGTGGGCAGTTAAAAGCCCCCTCTCACCTCTATTATACGAGAAAGAGGGGATCTCCCTCCGGAATAGAATAAGGGATTTGTTAACAAAAGTTTTTTAGCCATTTGTTATTCTTTCAGTCCTCTTGCCACGGCCGGAGCCGTTTGCTCTGGGGGGTGCCAGCCAGGCGTGGTGGGCAACCACCGTAGGTCGAGCGCATGCTTCAACACCTCTGAAACAGTTTCCACGAATTCTATCTTCAATGCTTCCTTCACCTCTTCGGGAACGTCCTTGAGATCCCGTTCGTTGCGCTTCGGCAAAATCAACCGTTCGATTCCCGCCCGATGCGCGGCCATTACCTTTTCCCTGATCCCACCTACAGGCATCACGGCTCCCCGAAGCGTAATTTCACCCGTCATGGCAAGCTTCGAGTCCACGCTCTTGCCACTGAACAGCGAAGCCAGAGCCGTGAGTAATGCCACCCCAGCAGAAGGGCCGTCCTTCGGAATCGCTCCCGAGGGAACGTGGATGTGAAGATCCTTCTTCTCGTATTCAAGGCCGGGGACGAAGTGGGGTAATTGAGACCTGACTAAGCTCAACGCTATTTGCGCTGACTCCTTCATCACGTCTCCGAGTTGGCCCGTGATAGTAAGTCTCCCCGTGCCGGGCATAACGCCCGTCTCAATAAAGAGAATTTCGCCTCCCTGGGGAGTCCACGCGAGACCGGTCACTACTCCGGGAGCAGATAACCGCTCTGCCACCTCGTGAAGAAAGCGTTCCGGCCCCAACATCTCCTCGAGGTCAGCTCTTTCCACTCGAATCGAGCCATTACTCGTCACTACTTTTTCCGCGACAGCCCGACAGACGGCACCAAGATGTCTTTGCAGCTCGCGTACTCCTGCCTCTCGCGTGTAATGGGTGATGATTCGCAGAAGTGCTTCATCTCCAACGGTCATCTGCTCCGCAGTCAACCCGTGTTCTTTGAGCTGCTTCGGCAGAAGGTGGTTCTTCCCAATATGAAGCTTCTCCGCCGTGGTGTAGCCACTCAAATCAATCACCTCCATTCGATCCAGCAAGGGGCCCGGAATCGTATCGAGAGTATTGGCCGTCGCGATGAACATCACCTTTGACAGGTCGAAAGGCACGTCGAGGTAATGATCCAGAAAATTACTATTCTGCTCAGGGTCTAATACCTCGAGCAAAGCACTTGCGGGATCTCCCTGAAAACTTCTCGAGACCTTGTCTATCTCATCAAGCAAGAAGACGGGATTGTTCTCACCAGCCCGCTTGATGCCTTGAATGATCCTGCCAGGCATTGCACCTATGTAGGTGCGGCGGTGGCCACGGATTTCAGCATCGTCTCGAACACCGCCGAGACTGCCTCGAACAAACTTTCTCCCCAGGGCTTTGGCGATACTCTGCCCCAAACTCGTTTTACCGACGCCAGGAGGGCCGACAAACAACAGAATCGGCCCGCGGCCCTTTTCCTTCAACTTCATGACCGCCAAGTGCTGCAAAATGCGCTTTTTGATCTTGTCCAGGCCGTAGTGATCGTCGTTGAGCACCTTGCGAGCCGCATCCAAGTCGATCTTCTCTTCGGAAGATTTCGACCAAGGAAGCGCACACAGGAGATCCAAATAATTTCGGATTACATGGGACTCGGGAGAATTACTTCCGATGGTCTCTAGCCGTTTGAGTTCTTCGAGGGCGGTCTTCTTCACCTCTTCCGGCATTCCAGCCTCATCAATCCGTTTCCGATAGGATTCATTTGCCGTCGTTTCGTCTCCTTCTCCCAGCTCTTCTTTGATGGCATTCAAGTGCTGACGCAAGATGGCCTCTCTTTGAACCTTTCCCATCTTGTTGGACAGCCTATCCCGGATTTCGCTCTGCACTTGCAACGAGGCCTTTTGCAAAGTCATTTGATCCAAGAGAGTAAGAACGCGATCTTTCAAAGAGTTGATTTCAAGAAGCTCCTGCTTCTTTTCGAGAGGGATCTCGAGGTTTGCCGCGCATAGGTAAGATAAGAAAGAAAGATCCTCTAGTCCCGACACAAGCTCCTCGAGCTGGCGAGTATCCGTGGGCAAGAGACCCAGAATTTCCTTCGCCGTTTGTTTCAAGCTTTGGAGAAGTGCGCCACTGACTCTTTCATCGAGATCGTTTTTTTCCGGCCAAAGCTCACTCTTGGCGCGAATGCAACCGCCCTCAACTTTATACTCACTAATTTTCTCCCGAGATTCCCCGCGAATGAGAACTTGAAAGCCCTCCTTCTCATTGCCTCGGATTTTTTCAATCTTGGCCAGCGTTCCGACGTGATAGAGCTGGCTCGGCGTGACCTCTTTTTCATCTTCCGCTTCTTTCGCGGCGACAACGAGAATCCACTTCCCGTTTTCAGCGGCGTCTTTTACCGCCTGAATGCTCTTCGGTCGCCCTACCCTTACTGGAACTGCGGTGCCGGGAAAGACGACGAGATTTCTCACCGGTAATACCGGAATCCAGTTTCTTACATCTACCGACATATTGACTCCTCTTGAAGCTACCGCGCTTCCCATGTCATAATTGCCGCGCGGCGCACTAGTTCGATGGTCATCGAACTTATAGTTAGCTTGGCAACGAAACATCCGGGGTCAAGGCAGCCCCAAACTGTATGGCTAAGTCCTCGAACCCAAAACTGAAATCCATCCCCCTTTCCGCCCTATTTTACGCACTCAGCGACCCCTTGCGATTAGGCATCATCCGTTGCCTCATCGAGAAAGAAGAGATCTCGTGTGGAGAGTTCACATGTTCCGTTTCCAAGTCCACGCTCTCTCATCATTTCAAGGTCCTGCGCGAAGCGGGCCTCATTCAAAAGAGAGAGCAAGGAACGCGCCAGTTCAATTCTCTTCGTCGAGAGGAAATCGAAGAGCGATTCCCTGGACTTTTGGCCGCAATCCTCAATTGCCGAGGCCCCTGGTGACGGTTTAAGGTCCCTACTATGAAATATTTACTTTTCGCCCTCATCTTTCTCTCCATTCCCTCAATGGCCGACACCAATAAAGACGCGGACAAGAATGAATTTGTAGAAAAGATGAAAACAAATTTGGAAGGTCTCCGTACAAATCTGAAAGACATGGAAAAGGACCTCCAAGATCACGCTCAAAAGCAGTCCAAGCGCTTATCCGAGGACCTCAATGATTCTGGCGATTCCGCGTTAGAAGCGACTCAAAAGGCCATTGGAAATATTGCAGGCGAACTCAAGACGCTAGAGGCTAAAATCCGCGGTATTAGAGAGGAAAAGAAGGCCAAGCGGAAAGGCAAGTAAGGTACTAAAAGTATTAAAGTCTTGTCTCCTGAAATCCGATAAGATTTGAGTGAGAAGACCCGCAACCTGGAGACTTCAGATGCCTGGCAAAGTAACCCTCATTACTCTTTGTCTATTTTGGGCCTACGGAACGAGCGCCCTCGCAACAACCCTACAATGCGCGTATGTTCCCCAGCTCTTCGATATTTATTTAAAGTACCACTATTCGCAAAAGTCCCTTTCGGAAGAGCTCAAGGTGCATACCACTGAGCAATTCATCAAGAGCCTCGACCCTTCAAAGACGATGCTTTTGGAGTCCGACGTAGAGACCTTGCGAGCCAATCTCGGCAACGTATTCACCACGATGAAAGCAGGCACGTGCGGAGCGATTGAAGACTCCGGGAAGCTCATTTTGCAGAAGGCGAATGAAAATTTGGAGTTCGTAAAGACGTTTCTGGACAAGAACTACAAATTAGACGAGACGGCGACAATCACTTTGGATCCCCGTAAGCGCGGCTATCCGAAAAACAAGGAAGAACAGCAAGAGATCCTAAAGAAGATGGTCCACTTTCAGATTTCGAATTATCTTCTTTCCGATCAGAAGCTGCCTGAGGCGAAAAAGAACCTGATCCACCGCTATGAGCTCGTAGCAAAGCGTTTAAAAGAGGACAAGCTGAGTCAGCAGCTTGAAAATTACTTGGAAGCCTACGCATTGGCCCTCGATCCCCACTCGAGCTACCTCTCGAAAGACAGCATGGAGGATTTTCAAATCCAGATGCAGTTATCGTTGGAAGGAATTGGCGCCTCGCTCACCTCTCAAGACGGATTCACGGTAATCGATAGCCTTATCGCCGGCGGCAGCGCCGAGCGAACAGGCGTGTTAAAACCCAAGGACAAGATTCTCTCCGTCTCTCAAGACGGCCAAAAGCCGGTCACCATCATGGATATGGAATTAAGAGATGTTGTGAAACTCATCCGAGGAAAGAAGGGAACCAAAGTTACTCTTACCATCCTCCGACAGAGTGACACGACGTCGACTTTTGATGCCACGATCGTACGCGACAAGATCGATATTAAGGAGCAGGCGGCGAAATACTACCTAGAGACCCGCAAGGCGGGAACAAAGGACGTACGAGTGGGCGTACTCGATCTTCCCTCTTTCTACGGGGACATCGAAAAAAACACCCGCTCCAGCTCTGAAGACGTGAAAAAACTCCTCGTAAAGGCAAAGAAGGATAAGGTCGAGGCCTTAATATTGAATCTTTCGAAAAATGGCGGGGGCCTCCTCGACGAAGCGGTGAAAATTTCCGGTCTATTCATGGCACGGGCCAATGTGGTCGCGACGAAGGACTCCAAAGCTAAGGTAGAAGTGTTGGCAGATGACGATGAAGAAGCGGTTTTCAGCGGCCCTCTCCTCGTCCTGATTAGCCCCTTAAGCGCATCTGCTTCCGAAATTCTTGCGGGCGCACTCAAGGACTATCGACGGGCGATTATCGTCGGCTCGGAGCATACGTTCGGCAAAGGGTCCGTCCAGGTAGTCTCCAACTTGCCCTTGGACCTAGGAGGTCTCAAAGTAACGACTGGAATGTTCTTCCTGCCCGGTGGTGTTTCCACTCAGCTTGGGGGAGTCCCTTCCGATATTGTATTGCCAAACCCATTCAACAGCGACGATCTCGGCGAGAAGATGTTGGACTATCCCTTGGGGGCTCAAGCGATCAAACCGTTCATCTCCCCCGAGGCGAATAAGGCGACCGGTCCAGAACATTGGGCTCCAGTCAAGCCGGATGTCGTACAGAAATTGATGGATAGATCTCAAGCGCGTGTCGCAAAAGACCCCAAATTTCTCGAAATTAAGAAAAATCTCGAGGAGGCCTCGAAAAACGAAGGGGTCGTAAAACTCGCCGATCTTCGCAAAAAGTCGAAAGTAGAAAAGACCCACGAGAAAAGCAAAAAGAAGAAAGTCTTCAAAGGTGTCGACGAGGACACTCGAGAAAAAGACGCCGAATCCGCTCTTGTCCAAGAGGGAATCAACATCGCGACGGACCTAGTCGCGATGGAATCCTCCCATGTCGTAGGTGAAAATTAATTTCCCCTTTTCTGGTTTGGAGGTTTATTATTGGATCTTCGCAAACTCTAATGGGGGATTTTTATAATGGCGAAAAAAGCAAAACGTAAGACGACGAAGAAAAAGACGACGAAGCGGACCACTGGAAAAAAGACGACCAAACGAAAGCCAAATGCGGCCTTCATGGCCCCTTTGACTCCAAGTGCGGCCTTGGCCGAAGTGGTGGGTTCTAAGGCGATCCCGCGCACTCAGGTCATCAAGAAGCTGTGGCAGTATATTAAGAGCCGCAAGCTGCAAGATCCGAAAAACATGCGGAACATCCGCGCCGATGCTGCCCTGACGAAAGTCTTCAAGGGCAAGACGGTGGTCTCCATGTTTGAGATGACCAAGCTGGTAAATCGCCACTTGTCCGCAGCATAATTTCTTAGCGCTCACACATCGCTTTGAAGATTACTTGAAGGGCTGCTCCGAAGGGAGTAGCCCTTTTTTATGCCTTCCCACTCCCTTGACTCCCTCGATTCCATTCTCTTCGATCTGGATGGTACCCTCTGGGACGTGACATCCCTCGCAGCAAACGCCCGAAACGATGTAATGAAGAGGATGGAGATTCAGCACCGCCCTTTTACTCGCGAAGATATTGCCAAGTATATCGGACTGCCGGTCGATGAGATCTACGAGAAACTCTTTCCCAACTGGGCCCCCGAGGAGCGGTTTCGACTAAGAAAAGCCGTTTCCGAGGAGATTGCCACGCGGCTACCCACGATAGGGGCCGATATCTATCCCGGGGTGGCAGAGGGCTTAGCCCTGCTCAATAGGAAATATCGTCTTTTTATCGTCAGTAACTGCGCTCAGGGATACATCGAAAATTTTCTGAACTATTCCAAATTCTCCCCGCTTATCTCTGATCACGAATGCTACGGGCGCACACTGAAACCGAAGGGAGAGAATATACGCTCCGTCGTCGAGCGGAATCACCTCAAATTCCCCCTTTACGTGGGGGACACGGATGGGGATCACAAAGCCGCACTCGAAGCCCAGGTCCCCTACGCCCATGTTGATTACGGTTTTGGCGAGCCACTGGGACCCTGCCCGAGGTTTTCTTCCTTTTCGGATTTAGTCCAGGCGCTTTTGAAATGACGAAGGGTTTGCGACAACTTTTTCTAGGAGCAGCCTGCCTGGGCTTCGCTCCCATCTTCGTAAAATTGGTCGATCTGGGCCCCACCCCCATTGGAGCTTACCGCTGCGCAATTGCCGCCATCCTCCTCGGGCTTTTTGCGGTCTGGGAGAAGCCCGAGAAGAATGCCGTTTCTATTTCCCCTAAACTTTGGCTCTATATCGCTCTTGCGGGATTTCTATTCGCGGTGGATCTTTTTGTCTGGCACCGCTCCGTCGTTTTTGCGGGCGCGGGGCTCGGGACGATCCTTGGCAATACTCAAATATTTTACTCCGCCGCCGCCGGTATTTTCTTCTTTGGGGAAAAATTGACGTCTCGCTTCCTCCTTTCCGTCGCCCTTGCTTTCATTGGGACCTACCTGCTCGTAAGCTTTCGGATCGCTCCTTCCGCGGGGGATAGGTATTGGGAAGGAGTGCTCTATGGCCTGAGCACCGGTGTGGTGTATTGCAGCTTCATGATCTCCATGCGCCAGGTTGAGCGCTACAGCCGCGGCATTTCCCCCACCAAACGCCTTGCCCTCATTAGTGCCACCACCGCCCTCTCTCTCGTTGCGGTCGCCTCCCTTGAAAATACACTGCGTTGGCCTACCGCCATGGAATGGCTTTGGCTAATCGCACTTGCGATCGTCGCGCAGGTCGCAGGCTGGCTACTCATTTCACGAAACCTATTGAAAGTGCCTGTCTCTCAGGCCGGCCTGATTCTTATTACTCAACCGCTAGTAGCGGTAATAGTTGGCGGGCTAGTCTTTCGAGAGCAATTGAGCACGATTCAAGTGATAGGGGCGGGAATTGTTTTAGTGGCGCTTTACCTGGGAAACACCCGTGCTAACGAACGGGTTTCGCCTTACAGGGCTTCCAATTAGCGACCAGATTCACTTGGGAACCAGTTTGAGCATCCACGCTATCTAATCCAACCGAGACTCTTCCTCTTCGAAGAGCGTGAAGAGCTAACTTGATTCGGTACTGAAACTTTTCTCGACAACCCATTTTCGTCGCCTGATCTGAAAACGTTTTCGAAAAAGTAGATGCCAGATCGGTGGAGCGAATCGCCTGCCCTCGTGGCCATTCGTAGCTTTGCATGTTCATGATGCTAGCTACCTTATAATCTATCTCAAGCTTCACCTCGGCCCCGGCAGTTTTGATGATTCCTCCGCTATAGAGCTGCGAGAGACTGGCCAAGTAGTAGCCTTCGGGGGGAAGCACGTCGATTTTAAAGATGCAATTCTTGTTGGCCTGAAGATCTTCCTTGTCCTGCTTCGACTGAAAGTGAACGGCAAAATTGTCTAAAAGAAGGGAGAGAGTGTCGTAACTTTTCAAGACGTGAACGTTACTCTGATCGCAACCATTTCCGGATACCTGCCAAGCTTGAAAAATACTGTCCTCGGCACCGGCGTATGAACAGAGAAGCAACACATTCAAAAAAAGACGAATCCGCATTCATGCCCCCCACCCCCATTAGGAGCAAGCCTCATACCAGCGCTACAGGCTGGCAGGAGCGGTGTCGTTGAGATACCATCTCTGCAAAATGTGCCCCCTTTGCGAAAACATGTCGGTGTCAGAATGCCTTCGAAGTGGCGAACGCTCATTTCTTCGCTGCAATGTCTGCCGCCTTTGCTTTGCTCCGAAGGAGGAGCATCTTTTCTTGAAAGAAGAGAGGAAACGGTACGACCTGCACGAAAATAAGATCGAAGATCCCGCATATCGAGAATTCTTGTCCCCCACCGCCAAAGCGATTCGCGATCGGATTAATCCCCCTGCACAGGGATTAGACTTCGGAGCTGGCCCGGGGCCGGCTCTCGCCGCAATTCTACGAGACTCTGGATATGCGGTGTCTCTCTACGACAAATTCTTCCATTCCGATACCAAGACCCTTCACGCCACTTACGATTTCATCGTATGCACGGAGACTGCCGAGCACTTTAGGCAGCCCCGCCTTGAACTTCTACGCCTCTGGGGAATTCTTCGCCCTAAAGGTTGGCTTGCACTGCGCACAGAACTTTTCACGGAAGAAAAGGATTTCCCCCGGTGGCATTACCCTAGAGACCCAACGCATATATCGATCTTTAGCCCGCAGACAATGCAGTGGGTGGGACGGTGGCTTCACGCAAAAGTGGAGTTCCCCGAAGCCAATTTGGCTCTTTTTCAAAAACCCTCAACACAAAGAGAGTAATGAGCCCCACCAAACACCAGCCGTGGTGATTGTGCTCGATGAGAAACTCCCAGATAGACCTTGGCAAAAGGGCCTTTTGTAAAAGCGCGTAAAGAAGAACGAAGACCCAGGCTGGAATACTCGGCTCTCCACGATTCAAATATTCCAATGCTAGCGGAAATAGAAACAGAATGGCACTCGCCCAACTGAAAGGGGTCACGACGTAAAGGGCCGCAAGAAGAAAAGCGAAGGCCGCTCTTGGGCGGCGGGTAGCCAGAAACAATAGGCTGCCAGCGAAAACAATGCCTACCAAATTGGCCAAAAAAAGTTTTTCCCCGAAGAGACGGAAGGCCATCGCGGGCGGAGATTGAAAGGAGACTCTGCCCGGCCCGGCAGCGTGGCCGTAATATTTTAGCGCTTCCACCCATCTCCGCCACCAAAGCAGGGATAGATTAGGTCCAAAGAAAACTAGCGTCATCAGGAACCACCCCAATACCCAACTAGCAATCTTTCCGACCCGTCTTCCGAGAAAGGGGACCAAAAGCACCACTTGAGGCTTCAAAAAAAGAGCGAGGGCAAGAAACGGGAGGAGCCCACTCATCAGACACATAAAAATCAAGACGTTCGTATTCCCTGAAAGAAAGACGTCCGTACACGGATAAGTGAAAAGCAAAAAAAGAAAGAAAGAGGAGGCGCGGGATCTCTGCGAAGAAAGCCATTTTTTGGAAAGGCCAAGAAAGGCAATGCTCACTAGAATCGCCCAGAGTAGCTTCGCTCCAAAGGGAGAGAGCCAAGTAAAAGGCGTGTATAGAACCGAGAGTACCGGAGATTGAAAATAGGCCCCCTGCTCCACCTGCCCTGTTGGGTAGGGAATTTCGGCAAAACCGGAAGAACGAGCGGCCAGGAGCGTATGGTAGTACCCCTCAAAATCCACGCCTCGAGGAAACTGAGAAAACGAGACAATGAATAAGATCGCTAATAGCAGACGAGAAAAGTGCTTCCGCTCCATGGGAATTCACAATACACTACGTCATTGTGAACAGGCTAGGCGACAACACACCCCTGAAGCGTGGTCTGGTTTGGGTGACTCCACGCCGTCAAAAGGGAATCTTGCTCGAGGCAGTTGAGGAATCCGGAGTTTACAGGGTCCTTATCGAAGATGAAGTCATCGAGCTTAGCGCTCAGGAGATCCTTCCGGTAGACGCCGAACACGGGGAGTCCCCTATTTTCATTACTCTGGCGCTACACCACCTCGACGTGAGGGACGCGGTCGATCTACTGGATAAGAAAATTCAGCGGGCCATTCTTGCTTCCGCGGATTGCATCAAAGTGATCCACGGCGATGAAAGGGGGAAAGTCCGCAAAGCCCTTCACGAATATCTCGGCCAGTCTAAGAGAGTGCGTGCTTTTTCCGATGATACCGCTCGTCGGGACACCACCTGGGTTTACTTGAACTGACGGAATTATTTTTTTATGAGGAGCCTTCCGCCAGCTGATCGAGCCACTCTTTCCAATGGAGGCACTCAACTCCGACGATACTCTTTCTTGTTTTATCATTGGAAATAATAACCTTGCGGCAGGGGCCAATTTTTTTACCGATCTCTTGAAGCCCGTGAGTATGGCGCTCATCCACAAGCGCCGCGGATTTAATTTCGCATAGGGTGAGGGGGTGTTTCGCTCGTTCAATAATGAGATCCACT
>JAHFAF010000405.1 GCA_023250715.1 Pseudobdellovibrionaceae bacterium
CTAGTTCCATAATTCATGCAGGTTCTTATCAATCGACTGGCTATGACTTAACTTGCAGTAACTTAGATAATTTGAGCGATCAGGAATGTTTTTGGTTTTCGATGTTCAAGCCTTCCAAATGCGGAACGAAAACCAACAAGTGCCAAAAATTAGTTGTTTTCTTTTCAGGCGCCGAGATGAAATGCAAGGATAACATCCAATCCGAATCAGGAACTTATTGGGACTTGGCGAGAGGATATGCCGATAAAGGTTATATTTTCGCGTGTGCTCAGCTGTTTAGCGATTCAGATGGTTCGGACCTGACGCCGTATCACAGAGAGGCCGCCCGCGTGAATCGGTTAGTGACTCAAATCACGAGAAGAATGCGGGCATTGGATGGCCCTTGGGACGGAAAATATTTTTTACTGTCGGGAGTAAGCCACGGGGCCTCATCACCGGTGATTGCAATGAAACATGAAGGCTTTGACGCCTCAAGTGATTGGAACGGGACACATAAAACGGGTGCCTGTTTCTTTGATGGCATCTCTGACATTTATTACACGGATGCATGGGCTGACAGCACGGCAACTTGCATTGATTCTAGAAATCGGAATTTTTGCTCCCGCTACGATAGAGGAAATAATTGCGCGTCTCTTGAATCGAAAGATCGAGACAAAGATAGTATTTCTTCTTTGGATCACGCCAAGTATTTGGCCAAACCAGGTGATTTCGCCATTTTGAATTGGAAAATTATTGAATGTGGAAGTTCGCTACAAAGTACCCCGTGGTTAAGTAAGTGTAGCCTCGTTCGCGACACCGTACCTCAAGCTCCTCAGGTTAACCTGTGCGATCGAATCAAAAGTGATGGAAGTCACACTTGTGAGTTTTCATCATTTCCTATTGTGCCGCATCTCGAGTGTGTCGACACCTACACAAATGAAGCGTGCAGCGGATGGTTTGACCAACTGATCAAGTGAGTTGCCTTTGTCGTTCAATGCGTTTGGCGGATAGCACCCGCCGCGCCGGCGATCTTTGACAACTCATCGTAATACGCTTTCAGAATTCGGTTTATCCGGAGCGCTTCGTAGCGGGGATCGAATTTGATATTTTTTAGGTGATTTCTCTTTCGTGCTTGCCAACGCTGCCAACAGATAAGTTCGTCTGATGTTGAAAACCACCCCACTATCACGAATGATTCAAACCATTCTTACTTGGGGGGGGCAATGAAACAACGTCGACTTGGCAATCTATATACCATGGGCATTCTGGCTTGCCTGTGCTTAGTTTCTACGGTCGTAAAGGCGGTGAACGTTTTCGATCGGGGAATCTATCAGACCACCCATCATTCGGTGAACTTAACTGCTAATAGCGTCGGGAAAATTGCGATTTGGTCCACCTGGGCAGAGGAAACACCACATCGGTCGAGAGTTGAGTTTCTCGAATACGGGCAAAGCTCCCTTGCGAAGTTCAATCACAGTTTCTATGTCGAACGCGACTCGCCTATTGCCATGTCCGATTCAGGAGTTGCAATTGCGACTGACTTACGTGGAAATTCTGTTTTCGTGGACCAGGCTAATGGGATATTCGATGTGGTTCCCTCCGCCGTGAGTTTTAACGATACTGCCTACTCCAATTTCGGAACCCATGCCGTATTCGTTCCTGGCAAAAAGGATCTTGCGGTTACCGCCCAAGCCGAGAAAAAGAACGGCAAATTGACCGGTAGTCTGTTTCTTGTCTTCAATCGGCCTCGAACACGTTACATCGATACGGTTAAGTTAACCGATGCATGGTTGCATCGGAATCGAATGGGTCGGGGGCTGTTTGTGACCACGAAGGGTGTGGTCATTTTGGACGGTGTCGGCAATAAAGAAGGCACGGATACTCACCTTTTTTTCTATACTTTTACCGATGAGCCAACTCAACTAGCGAAGCTGAAGATTCCGGGGAAGGATTGCCTTATCCAGTATGAGGCGGACGACGGAACTGTCATCGCCATGTGCGATGATACCGTCCATCTCGTGGATCCTATCGGCATCCACCGTTGGGGGCTGCAGGTGAAAGGGGCCTTTCAGGTCAGTCCGATTCCAAAAAGTAACCTCATCGCCGTATTCGACGAAGAAAAGGTGACGCTCTTAACCCCGGAGGGAAAGATAGAGCGCGAAATACGATGGCCCATGGATTCGGCGAGTAAGATCTATCCCTATTCGGTACTCTCCGTCATGGAAGATGGGACGTTCATCGGCGTGTCGCGTAATCTCGATACTGGGCGGAAGAAAGTGATCGCAATGGACAGTGATGGTGTAGAGCGCGGGCATTTCGATTTCGGTTACCGGGGAGAAATGGGTCACGGGCTATCGAATGAGGTTCGGCGAATGACATTTCGAAGCTCGGTAGGTGAGTCAACCGCAACACCTGGTGGCAATGTATATGTGGCTCACTTTGCGGAGGGGAGCCGCCGAGAGCTTCACTTCTTTGATTCAAAAGCCAATCATCTCTACGAATTAAGAAGTGGTGGTGGGCATAATTTTGGTCTCCCGGTGGTGATTCGCAATCCATCCAGTGGGCTAGAAGGGCTTATTGGAATCCCGGCTTCAGCTTATTCCGGCACTGGAGAGTCTGCTTACGTACAGTTTCTAGGCTTTAAGTAACCGCACCGTTTTTGCGAGTTTGTTTTCCGAGGGTCACTCATGGGTCCTTACCGAAACGATAATGTCTCGTCGCTCTTGCCCCTGTAGGGAAAGACTAGGACGTACCTGTGGGATGAAAGCGGGGTTGGCGGGGACGATATTCCTCGAAGCGTTGGCAAAGAAGTGGCGGGAGCCAGGCGCACTCGATCTTCTCTTCCTTCTTTAGTTTTTCGTGAATGGCGTTACGTCTTCGTTCCTGGAATCGAACCCAATCCTGCGATGAGAGTTGCTTTGCTCTCTCCTTCGCTTCTTCAAATGTCATCGAATTACTGAAGCCAATCGTCGGCCACTCTTCCTTCGGGACATGTCGTTGCGTCTTTTTGCTGTCGGAATAACTTTCGTAGAGGATGCACCAGACGGGTTAAGTGGTTAGATTTTCTAGGTTCAACAAATAGCTGGGGAGGGACTTGAACCCCCGACCAAAGGATTATGATTCCCTTGCTCTGCCAACTGAGCTACCCAGCCACAACAAATGCAGTGGCAAACACAGTAGTGGCCCATCCTTGAAATGTCCAGTTCACCTCAAACTTTCCAATACTTGGTCTTTGTCTTTGACCGAAACCACATACCCGAGATAGCAAAGACACCCTGGGGGGGGACTCTCGCTAGGAGCGAACGTATGATTGATCTCTATTTCTGGGGAACGCCTAATGGGTACAAAATCACCCTCTTTCTGGAAGAGGCCGGCCTCCCCTATAAGATCCATCCGATTAACATCGGCAAGGGCGAGCAATTTCAGCCCGAGTTCCTAAAAATCTCCCCCAATAATCGCATCCCGGCGATCGTGGACCAAGAGCCCGCGGACGGAGGAAAGCCGATCTCCGTTTTCGAGTCAGGCGCTATCCTTTCCTACCTCGGAGACAAGACAGGAAAATTTTTTCCCAAAGAAACTCGTGCTCGCAACGAAGTATTGCAATGGCTCTTTTGGCAAATGGGCGGACTCGGGCCAATGGCGGGACAAAATCATCACTTCAATTTATTTGCCTCGGAAAAAATTCCGTATGCGATGGATCGCTATGTGAAAGAGACCTCTCGTCTGTACGGAGTCCTCGATAGAAGACTTGCAGATAGGGCCTTTGCTGCTGGCAACGAATATACGATAGCGGACATGGCGAGCTACCCATGGGTCGCCTTGCACGAACGGCAGAAACAAGACATCTTCCAATTTCCCAATCTAAAACGTTGGCTCGAGACAATTGCGGCGCGGCCCGCAACAATAAAAGCTTACAGCCATAAGACAAACTAATGGAATTAATATTGGCCAGCACCTCACAGTACCGTCGAGAGCTATTGTCTCGCTTAGGCTTTCCCTTTCGCTGTGAAGCGCCGGGAGTGGATGAAAACATCAGTGGAACCCCTCGCGAGATTTCAGCGAAACTGGCGCTAGAGAAAGCAAAAGCCGTGCAAAAGAAATTTCCGAAAGCGATTGTGATCGGATCGGATCAATTGGCGGCACTCGGTGATGAAATATTGGGGAAGCCAGGCTCT
>JAHFAF010000406.1 GCA_023250715.1 Pseudobdellovibrionaceae bacterium
AGGAGGCTGGCACCGAAGCCACACCTTCCGCGACATCAGCACGGACGACTACACCGGAAACATCATTACAACGCCTCAGATGGGAACAGCCGCTCAGGAGATCGCAAAAATTATCGGTCACAAGCTCGATATCATGGGCACTGATGCATGTTTGATGGCGATGGCCGAAGTCGGTTTCGAAGTAGCCGACAATGTGAGCTACCTCGTCGCGAGCGAAGAAGTGATTCCCGGAATGGGCTGGCCCTACCACAAGTTCGTGCCCCGATGGGCGGCCTCTCCGAAGGCAACTGCTGCGGAAGTTGGGAAAATGGTGGACGAAGAGTACGCCAAATTCTACAGCTCCGGATCGGACGCTGCTGATGGCACTCTCTCGACGATGGATCTGTCTAAATTCGCGGCCCTAAATTCGGCTCTTTATGAGCTAGCACAGGCTGGACAGAAACTCTCGTCTAGCGATGTGACGAAGCTGCTCTCGGTTGTCAGTAGCACTCAAGGCTTCTACTTCAGCGACTACAAGGACCTAGGCGATCTCGTGGCAAATTTGAAGAAGGCGGGTATCTCCGCCTTCTCGCCGGCAATTTTCACTCATGTGGAAACGGCGATGAAATCCTTCATGGTGGATAGCCAGGTAACGCCATCCTTCAAGAAAGCCACGGGTGTTTCCATCTGGATGCCGAGCAGTAAGAGTACTTATAGCGCTTACTCGAATCGCTACAAGCTCTTGAAGTTCCCGGGCGCCACCGGCTGGCAAAGCATGCTGGAGTGGATATTCAAGTAGTTAGGACTGCTTTGATACAAGCGTCTCGCTTCTCATCGAATACCTGATAAGCGAAAGCGCCCTCTTTTAGGGGGAACCGGTGGGTAATAAGCCTATCGATTCCCCATCTTTTTTCTCTCACCAAAGGAAGGAGCTTTTCGGCGTAATAACGAGCGGGACAACGGCCAGTCTTGTAGATAAGGTTTTTGTTATACGCTTCGACCGGAGAAAAGCTGTAAGCCTTGTCCGTGTGCACGCCGGTCACACAAAGCGTCCCTCCCGGTCGCACTAAATCCATTCCCAAACGCTCAGCGGCCGCACTTCCCACCGCCTCAATCACTCCATCCGCCCCACGACCATCCGTTTCTTCCAGAACGAGGGCCTTCACGTTTTGTTTTTTAAAATCAATGGCGGTCGCACCAAAAAGAACCGCCTTCTCGAGCCTCTCCGCAATCGTATCCACGGCAAAAACGGAAGTAGCGCCCATTACCTTCGCATTTAGAATTGACGCCAAGCCCACGGGCCCGCATCCCAACACCACAAAAGTCCCCTCCTCGGAAACACCCGCCATCTCCGCTGAAAACCTTCCTGTCGAGAAAACATCCCCGAGGAGAAGCGCCTCTTCAGCCTTCACTCCTTCCGGCACTTTCATCAACGTCGAGTCGGCGAACGGAATCCGACTATATTCCCCTTGAAGGCCGTGCAGCCCCCTGCCCTTTTCCACCCAACCAAAAAGTTGACCCGAGGAGCAGCGGCAAGTAAGGCCGCGCTCGCAGTAAAAACAGCCTCCGCAATTGGAAGTAAAAGGAACAAAAACCCGATCGCCCTTTTTCAACGAGCGAACACTTTTTCCCACTTCGACAATGGTACCGACTCCTTCGTGCCCCATCACTGTGCCCAAATCCAGCCCCTCCTCCCGTCCGTGATAAGGATGGAGATCCGAGCCACAGATACCCGCAAGCTCGAGCTTAAGAATGACATCGCCCGCTTCCACAATTGTAGGATCAGGAGTTTCAGTGAAGGTTAATTTCTTAATTCCGGAAAATAGGAGTCCATTCATGTAGGACGGGATTGAAGCACAACCCATCCCGGACGTCCAAAACAAAGATGGCTATAGAGACGAATGAGTGTGACCCCGTTTAGAATGAAAGAAATAGATAGAACGACCGCGAGCCAAAGATGATTCAAAACCAAGTAATTTAAAAGAACGTCCTCGCCCACAAACGCGGGAGTATTTGGAAAGCCCGCCAAACCCGCTACGGCAAAGAGGAGCACGCCACTGGTTCGAGGCATGTAATGCCAAAGCGCGGAATAGGAGTTAAGAGAAAGGGATGAATGAATTCGCTGAAAGGCACGAAGGCTAAGGTATCCCAAAAGCCAGGAGCCAGCGACTCCAACTCCATAAACCCACAACGAGGAAACGGAATCCGGTGCCACCACTCCCACTAAAACCATCGTAGAGAGAGAGCTCAGAACAACGCAATTCCAGGTGAAGGTCGCATTCCCCACTTCACTAAACGCTAGAAGAGATAGCCCCAAGATCAGAAGTGCTGGAGGGACATTCGGAGCAAATTCTTGAGAGTTGAAAATCCATTCTGAGTAAACGCTAAGACCCAAAAGAACGGGAAACCCGAGAGTCACCCAAAACTTCCTTCGATTTGAAAAAAGAAGTGCAAGGCGGTGCAAAGGTCCCCACAAAATAACCCTGAGCAAGTCTTCTAGATAACCTTCGTTGAGAGCAAACACATATAAAGAGGAACGAAGCTTTCTAAGCCACGCAGGACCGCTCGTTGATGGAGAAATCGCGCTCACTTCCTTTGCACTCAATTCCCGTAACTGGAAAACCATCACGGAGGAAGAGGCCAATAGCTGATAACAACGTACTAGGGAATTTGCGACTAAATGGTACAAAGCAAGGGTGTCCCAACCCATCGCAACCTCAAAGAATTGCAATCCCACCTGTGCCGAGGAGGCGTAAGCAATTCTTGCCTTCACATTAGATTGCACTCTTCCACAGAGGGTGGAGATAACCGCTGTGAGTAACCCCACAATCCCAACCGCTACTTGCACATTCGGAACGGTTCTCCAAATCCCTTCCGTTCGGATCAATAGAAGCACACCCGCATGAATAGAGAGAGCTCCGTAAAAAATGGCGCTAGAAGGAGTCGGCCCTTCCATCGCCCGAGCCACCCAGTAAGAAAAAGGGAATTGTGCGGACTTTCCGCTTGCCGCAAGTACGAGCAGAAGACTAATCGCACACATGGCGGGGGCACTTGTTTGCTGCAGAAATGTCCGAAGCTCCGTGCTTCCAATGAAGGAAAAAGAGACGACGCCATGCCAGACCAAATGAGAGAGCCACGCAGTAAGTAGAAGTCCAACATCACATAAACGGTAGATGCTGAACACTCGAACCGCGTTTCTAACGGGCTGAAGTCTGTCATGGTAAAAGGCGATGAGAAGAAAAGATGAAAGCCCCACTATCTCCCAACCGGCAAAAAAGATATCCAGAGTTCCCGCAAGGGAAAGTAGAGAAAGACCCGCCTCAAAAAGCAAAATCCTCGCGAAAAAAGATCGGTATCCGACTTCCTTATGTAGGTATCGATTGCTGTAATGCATGACGAGCCCGCTCAAGACGCTCGTGAGAAAGAGGAATACCAAGCCCACGCGATCGATATAGAAGAGTATGGGAAAATGGTAGTTCCCCTGTTCATAAAGGGCTCCCCATCGAAGCTCCAAAGGTTTTCCGCTGAGTGTCCACCAATTCAGAATTAATCCCACGCTCAAAAGGGTGTGAAGAATTCCCACAATATGAGCCAATTTACTTACCGTTTTTTCTTTTAAATCACGCTTTAGAAAAAGAAAGAGCGATAACAGAAGCGGAAACCCGAGAATTAAGCCCACTAGAATCAACATGGACGCCCCGGTAACGGATAGAAGATTGGATGTTTTTTTCCAGGAAGTCTTAGTTCAACTGGGACCAATGCACCCCTTTCAAACTTAGTTAACTTTCCGCTTGAGGGGCTCAAACTCGCGTAATACACCCACTCTTTTTCGACCCACTCATACACTTCCGGATTTTTTTTTACTGCCCGAAGGGCAATCTCCGGCTCTTGATCGACTAAGATCATAAGGCGCACCGGATCGTGCATCTCTGTCATCTGCGTAGGAAGTCCCGTTCGTAAATCTGAATCCACTCCATTGGAAACTCCCAAAAGGGAAACGACATTGTGCGGGAGCTTTGTCCCTGCTCCGTAGCAATCCTTATCGACACGAGAAAAGAAATACTCGAGGTTGATTCCCCCGCAAACAGGGACTACTGCTCCAAGAATATTTGCTAGAATATTCCCTTCAGGATCGTTGAAAGGATTGTAGGAGTTCAGGAAAA
>JAHFAF010000407.1 GCA_023250715.1 Pseudobdellovibrionaceae bacterium
TGAATCACTCCGGGTGGGAGCCCCGCCTCCTCAAGAAGTTTCGTGATGAAATAACCCGAATAAACAGACGTCGAGGCCGGCTTCCAAATGACGACATTCCCCATAAGAGCGGCGGAGGTCGGAAGATTTCCCGCAATGGAGGTAAAATTAAACGGGGTCACCGCAAAGACGAAACCTTCTAATGGGCGGTACTCAAGCCGATTCCAGATTCCGGGCGGAGAAATCGGCTGCATGTCATACATTTGCTCTTGGAAAAAGACATTGAACCGGAAAAAATCCACCATCTCGCAAGCGGCATCAATCTCCGCCTGATAGCAGGTTTTGCTCTGACCCAGCATTGTCGACGCGTTGAGTATGGGTCGATACTTCGTCGCAAGTAAGTCGGCCGCCTTCAGAAAAATCGCCGCACGCTCTTGATACGGGAATGCGGACCAATCTTTCCAGGCCTTCAGTGCCCCTTGGACCGCTTGCTTCACGTGATCGGGTCCCGCCTTGTGGTAGGTGGCAAGACGTTTCCTGTGATCATGGGGAGCAATGCAAATGCCCGTTTGTCCGGTTCGGACCTCTTTTCCATCGATGAGAACTGGAATGTCTATTTCTTTGCCCAAGAGCTCCGCAAGCTTCGCTTTTAGCTCGCGCGTTTCTGGAGAGCCGGGCAGGTACCCTAGAATGGGTTCATTTCTTGGTGCGGGAGACTTCGGACGAGAATCCATAAAAAACTCCTAATAAAAAAGGGAAGCCGAATCTTTCGATCCGACTCCCCCGAAAATTTTTATCGACGGAGAAACTACTTCCGCTTGGCGGTCTTTTTACGGCCCTTACGCGACATCTTCGCGCAGGAGAGATCACCCTGTTTATCGACGAAGTAGAGGTAACCGGACTGGCGCTTCACGCCGGAGCGGGCCACTACTTGCGGCTTCACTTTAGAAGCCTTACGGCCGCGTCCCATCTTCGCGCGGGAAATATTCCCCTTTTTGTCGAGATAGTACAGCCAGCCTTCTTCCTTCTTGATACCGAGCTTTGCAACTTTTGTTGCCATTGTCTTCCTCCGAAAGAACCGGGTGATGTGCTTTAACTTGAATACGATACAAGAGAATCTGGGAAATTCCTACTCTTTAATCGTCGAGGGAAACGACCAAACGGGCAAATCCCCGAGGGAAACGCCCGGCGTAACCGCTCCAATGCGCGATCCCGTCACACCGCAAAAACCCCAGGCTTCGTACTCAGGAAAAGACCTTGCCGACAACGCTACACGAGGAGGATTTCCTGTCTGTATGCTCAAAAACTTGAGTGCCTCTCGTAAACTTTCCTCGTGACGCGGGTTGTAGCTTAAGTGAAAACCGAACTCCCTAAGCTCAGGCGGGATCTCCAAAAGTTTTCCCCAGGTCATAAAAAAGAGAGCGGGATCGAGTTTCTCCAGGGGAAGTGGGCCCGTTTCTCGACGGAAAGTTAAGAGTTTTGCATCGAGGCCTTGCGGGTTTTCCCAAACCTCCTCTTGTAAACCGACCATTCTCTCCGCGGAAAAAGACTCGGGGTACGTTTTCGCATACCACTCGAGCTCCTCTTCCAGGGGGAGGCGGTTCATCCCAACCCCGTCTCCCGAGAGGAAAAATGTCGCAGGAATGTTTTCCGCTCGCAAAAAGGGCAAGGCCCGCGTCCAAGCACTCCTTCTTGGATGACGAAAGGCCACCGAAGCAAGCCCAATCGTGTCTCCCTTTCGGGCAGCGTCGATGAGGTTCGAGAGTTTCACAAATCGATAATACCGGCTCACCTCAGTAATTTGCCCCTCAAACTCCTTGGCGCTTTCTTCGGTTAGGTGATCGTAGAGAAGGATAAGGGAGTTACGAGGGCCGGTTAGACTTCGCCATAGCCCCATCAAACTGTCCGAGAGTAGGTAGCAGCCTGGGGTTTACGTAAGTATTCGTCAAAAAGCATCGCGACATTTCGAATGAAAAGACGCCCGAGATCGGAAACGCGGATCTCATGGGGCGAAGATTCAAGAATTCCCTGTTCGAAAAAGGGAGCAAGGCGCTCCAATTCCCAGGAAAAGTGACTGGAAAAATTATCACCGAACTTCGCTTCATACTCGATATAGGACAATTGGAACTTACACATGAGTCTTTGAATGACCCATTTCCTTTTCAAGTCTTCCTCAGTGGCCTGACACCCCCTCAGGGTGGCGAGTCCAGTTTTCTCGATGGCGTCTTGATACGGTTTTGTCTCTCGGATGTTTTGAAAATAGCCGTTGCCGATTTCCCCGATGGCCGAGGCTCCGATGCCAATCATATCTTCGGCCCTCTGCACCGTATAACCCATAAAATTTCTGTAAAGAGCACCCGTCGAGATAGCCTTCGCAAGATCGTCGTCGGCTAGAGCGAAATGATCCATCCCGATGGCACGGTAACCAGCCGTAGTCAGCCGCTCATAAGCCATAAGAAAAATATCCACCCGCTCATCGGCTGAGGGCATCGGGTATTTTTCAAGAATTTTTTGGTGCGGCCTCAAGGAAGGAAGGTGTGCGTAGTTATAGAGCGCTATTCTGTCTGGCCTTTGCTCGAGAATCTGATCCACCGTCCTCTCGAAGCGCTCAAGCGTTTGAAATGGCAGCCCATAGATGAAATCGAAGTTGATGCCCCGGTACCCTATCTTTCGACAGAAGGAAAGCATGCTTGCCGTCATTTCCGCGGTTTGCACTCGATTCACGGCCTGTTGAACTTCGGGATGAAAATCTTGCACGCCGAGGCTCACTCGATTGAACCCGAGCTCGCGAAGGCGTTCCAACTGCTCGTGAGACGTCACCCTAGGATCAATCTCGATACTGACTTCCGCATCCTCGGTCAGCCGAAACAACTCCAATGTACCCTTCTGAAGGCGGGTGATTTCGTCGACAGAAAGAAAAGTAGGGGTCCCTCCCCCCCAAGCGATCTGGCTCAAAACTCTTCTCTCCCCCAAAAGCCCCGCCACTGTTCGCAGCTCTCCCAGGAGAGACTCAACATAGCTCGCTCCCCGCCCGTGATCTTTCGTAATGAGAATGTTGCAACCGCAGTAGTAACAAAGATTTTCGCAAAACGGGATGTGGGCATAGAGGCTGAGCGGCTTTACATTCGATAAACCATTTTTTTGAAGATCCTTTCTGTAAGCGATTGAGTCCAGCTTTTCGGTAAACTGCGGAGCGGTCGGGTAAGACGTGTAACGCGGGCCAGCCGTGGAATACTTCTGAATAAGGTCCTTCAAACCCACAAAGTGCGCGCCTCCGCCACGAACGCTTTCGCGTTCGCTACACTTGCTCCAGGCATAATCCCGTGTCCAAGATTTATGATCGCGGGTTTCGAGAGAGTGCGTGCCTCCTGCACGAGTTCACGCGTCTTTAAGCGCACAATCCCCTCCTCACCCAGAAGAAGAATCGGATCGAGATTTCCTTGCAGAGAGAACTCCCCGCCGGTCAATCTCTCCACCTCTTTCAACGGCAAAAGCTCATCCACACTCAAAATCGGGACTTCTAGCTCTCTAAAATCACTATAAAGATGGGAAGAGCGTTTCGCGAAATAGATCGTGGGAATCCCGGCATCTTTCAAAGGAACGAAAATCTTATTCAAGAGCGGCAAGTAGTACTCGACAAAAAACTCTCTCGGCATTTCCCCGAGCCAGGTATCAAAAAGTTGGACTACATGAGCTCCATTTTTGTTTTGATAAAGAAGGTAACGCAGGGTCGCTTCCGCCAAGGGTTCTAGTGCTTGTGCGAGCTCTCTCGGACTCTTGAGCATCCAGCCCTTAATCTTTTCAAAGTGTGTCTTCCCACGGCCTTCGACGAGATAACTCGCAACGGTCCAAGGGGCGCCAGCAAACCCAAGAAGCGCTACCTCCGCGGGAATTTTTTCCCGAATCCCCTGTAATGCTTTACCGACGAATGCGGTATGAATCATCGGATCAAATCCAGTGAACCTCTGAAAGGCTCCCAATGTTCGCAGCGGCGCCGGAACTACAGGCCCAACCGACTCTTGCATCTGTACTTCTATTCCAAAACCATAGGGAAGGGTCAGAATATCGGAAAAGAAAATCACTCCATCTACGGGGAGCTCCGCAAGCGGAAGTAAGCTCACCTCGGCCGCGATTTCGGGTTGAGTGACCATTTCCCAAAAG
>JAHFAF010000408.1 GCA_023250715.1 Pseudobdellovibrionaceae bacterium
AAGTGCCTTACTTACCGCATTCGGGATTGTGGGAGGATGCGGTTATTTGACCGCTTTTCATTTTCCCCTTCCGAGGGAGGTCTTCGGACTGCAGCTGGACCCGATCTATTTCCCTCCCCTTGCCCTGCAATTAGCCCATTGGCTGCCCTCGCTTACGGTTGCGGTCTGTGTTGCCGCATTAGCGATTGGTCACTTTCATGCGAAAAAGTCGGCTTTGCGTTGGCAGGGGATACTCCCCTTGGCGGCGCTGTGGGTTTGGATGGATCCGATGTTTGAAAATCAACCCCTCAGGTTCTTGCTCCCGTTTTTTCATGGGCTGCAGTATCTGCCCTTTCCCGGAAGAGTGCTGATCCATTCTTCTTCCATGAAGGATCGGTCGAGCGGATTTAAAATCGGCGGCCTTTCTCTGGCCTGGGGTGCGTGCTTTGCCATCGGATACCTTCTGATTTATCTGTTTCCCGAACTTATCTCCCACGCACTCAAGGAAAGTTCCCCCCGCGTACCTGTGGCCGTGGTTCTATTCTTCAATCTACACCATTATCTCGTGGATGCGGTCGCTTGGAGATTCCGTGAGCCGGCCGTAGCTTCCCGTCTCACTAAATCTCCACAAGACCTTGTGAGAAATGCTGCGTGACTAAATTCCCGGCTGTAATTCGATGGTGGTTCGGTAGAGGTAGCCCCCTGGAATCTTTGCCATGGGCATCATCACGTAAACATCGGCGGAATTGATTTGAGACTCGAGCGGTTGAATATGTACTTCAAAGGGGGCGGGGCAGAAACCATCGGTAACAGGTAATTTTACTTCGTCTGCCGTCAATTCCATCGCGTAAAATTCAGTGATGCCATCTTTATTCTTCGCAGGCATGAACGTCCGCGAGTAACAGCGCACGTAAGAGGCCACCACACTTGACCCTGCTTTTTTGATGAGGGGGAAGGCTGCAAAAGTTCCCTTCAATCGCGACACTTCCATTTCCAAAAGTTGCCGAGACTCAAGCCGATGAGTCAAAATATTTTGGGTTCCTTTGGTCTGAGAAAGTTGATTGAAAAGCCCCATCGAAACAATAGAAAAAATTGTCATTCCGATCAAAGCTTCGATCAGAGTAAAACCCGAACGCCTCAAGCTGAGTCCTCCAGAATATAGAAATTTTTCGCCGAGTTATTTCGGTATTGATTGAACAGCGCCGAGATAGCAGCATCCGTGTCCGTCGAAATTGCCTTATATTGCGTCTTCATTCTGGAATAAACAGAACCGGGAGCACATTCCTGAAGGTAATCAGCTGGCGCTCTCGGTGAAAAAGGTCTATTCACGGCGGCAGGTAAATAGAAATTATACGCAAAGCTCGTAGAGAGTGTCCGCATTTGGGACTCGATTCCGGCAGGAGTCGCCGATCCGGGGAGCGCGACTTCCGGTGGCAGCCCTTCGGCCGGGTTGTAAAATATCGCCCGCCCGCCACTCACTCCGGTAATGTTAATTTTTCGCACGACAAAATGACCAAAGAGGGCTACCGACCCAGCGGCCGCAAGATTGATCGTAAGATCCCGTGCCACGATCAGGCCACAAAAAACATTCCTCGTCGGATCCGTTGGATTCATATTGATCGTGAGATCTGAGCCAGATCGAAGATGAACGAGAGGATGAAAGGGAGGAGACCCGTCCTGACAGGTAAAGCTTAAGTCTCCCATGAATTTTGCGGGATCGGGTAGCGTTGTAAACGTCGCCACTGCATCCACGTATTGTTTTGCGGCAGGTGGGGGGAGCGCCACACAGCTTGTGGTAGAAAACTTTCCCGCAGGCATTTCGGCAAGCTGGAAGAGAGACTCCCCATTGGTAAGGTGTGTATGATCGAATTTGTGATTCCAGTTCACTCCCCCATCCGGAAGAAAAGCGTTCAACGCATCGGGAGTGGCGGCGTCAGGAGAAGGAAGAATCCCCAAGTACATTCCTTGTTGGAATACCTTTTCATAGCGATCCATTTTATAAGGATAAGAGCCGTCTATATCGAGATTAGCCGCTCGAATGAAAAGAGGAGCCGCAAAGGTGACGCGATCATCCGCCGGTAACAGAGGAAAATCGTAAATCTTGTCGACTTTTGGCGGGGTCGTGGAAGCATAAAGTAATTTCCCCATAAACTTTCCGCTCACCCCCGTCGCAGAGGTCACCAAAACGGAAGAGGGTGCGGTGGTAAAGACCACATTGAAATTGGAAAGAGAAACGACGCTCATCTTAATATCGGCCGTCTTTGTCATCGTTTTGGGAAATCCATTCACGGAACGGGTGGTGAGAGAAACGGCAACATGGAGTTTCCTCCAGAGAAAATTGAGATCCTTTCCCGTTTCCGTGATTACGATATTTGCGGTTTGGAGCTCAGCCACTCCAGAGGCGGGAAGCAGGCAATCGAGTTCATTCACCGCGGGCGCGGCCACATTATCAAGCCTTACATCCACAATAGGAGTAGTTGATGTGAGATCTCTATAAGAGGCAAATGAGGCAAGCATCGCAGCGCTGCACCCAGGCCAATCTCTCACCAGCGATTGCTTCACCCGGGCCATCATCACTGTAGAGAGCTGGTTCGCTGTCAGCCCACTTCTAACCGATTTGAGGTTCATTTCATGGTAGTGCAGATAGTAAGCGGAGGTACCCGCAATTACCATCAAGGCGCCCAGGAGCATTACCACCGCTACTTGGCCCGATTCGTCGGCCAAACAGCGAAAGGCCCTACGCCTCTTTAATAGGGACAAGAGTTTCGATTGGTGCGCATCCATTGAGCCACGCGGCAACTATTTGGAGTCTTTGTGTCTAGTTTACAGTAATTCAAAGCCGGCGGGGGACACCCCACCGCCCGAAGAACAAAATGGAAATTACGTTCCTCCGCAATCAATGCATCCGGAACGAGTAACTGAGTTCCTCGAGTTCGGGTCAGAGAAAGACCTAACTGATCGGGCGTATCTATCCCAAAGATCAATTTCAAATTTCCGGTTTCAGGAGGGCTCGTATAATAGTTTAGATAAGCCCCAATCGCATAATTTCCCTCCGGCATGGTCGTATTGATGTTCATCGTCTTCTGACCCGCAGGCGGAAGTAAGGGGTACGGTAAGAATGACATCACTTTGGTAACGTAGGAAACGCTTTGAGCAAGACAGCCCGGTCCCTGACGAAGATTGGAATGGTGATTGTGAATATCCATTTCAGCCGCGTCCACTATGCCGGCCACAATGAGAGGTTGGGCGAGCGCTTTTAGATTTGCGTCGAAGCTTCCCCCTGACGCTACAGGTGTTTCTATAAGATTCCACGCCGAATCTATCGTGCCGAGATCTCTCGCCGCTGAATTGAGAGAAAAAGCCAACTCCCAGAAAAATTTTCCGTTAAATAAACCCGGAATTTCAGATGTCTCACTCTTTGAGTTGAACGCCATAATCAAAGCATCCAATTGGCTGGCGAGTCCCGAATTCTGATCTCGAATCGCGGATCGGTACGCAGCCGCCGTAAGAGGGGGCTCTGCGGCCTCCGGTTCCACGAGCTTGAGCACATTGACGGCGGCACTGATAAGAGCGTGCGAGGAATTATCGATAGAGCCGGAAGGGGCCACGACTACCTCGATCGAGTCTGCTTTCACATTCACGTTCATCTTGGAAAATTTAGGCACCGGATTTCCGGGCTCGGAGAGGATTCCTCCAATGACCGTCTCCAATTGCGTCGTCAAATTTTCGAAGCTGCTTCCAATTTGTCCCAAAGTGGGAATTTGAGCCGCTGGACGCACAGGGGCAGTTTCACAAACGGCTAAACCCACATAGAGATCCGATTTGGGCGTGCTGGCCGCACTAGGAAGATTAAACCCCTTGGCCAATCCCGCATTGCGCACTACTCCTTGAACTGCGTCGCTAAGAACCGCAGCCGATCGCTCGTGCTGGAGATCTACTTTACTCACCTTAGAGACGTTGTCCGTGGTCATGGTGGCAGTTCCCCAGGTAACCGCGTTTTGAGTGGTGGGCAAAGAAGATGCACTCGTTAGGCTGCCACCATTCGAAGGAACTTCCCAGTAAACAAGAAGCAGAGGAACGGTGGTTGCATTGCACACCATCTTAACTTCATCTGGTTTGATAGCGGCGTAGTAGTGGGCTA
>JAHFAF010000409.1 GCA_023250715.1 Pseudobdellovibrionaceae bacterium
GCCCGCAGGCTGAAAACGGATTGGTGAACATGGAGCCAGGGGTGAAGAAGAACGTAGTAGACGGGGTGCTGTAATGGAATACTTCGAAAAAAAGCGAAGAGATATTTCCATGAGCCCCCTGAAATTACGTAACTCAGCGCTTCGTCGAGCCATAGACTTTCCCGATCAAGGTGCCACAGGAAGAGAGAAAGTTGTAGTAGGGATAGGCCCAGTAGCAAAAACAGCGACTTCTTCGACAAGGTGGGCATTTCGGACATTTTACCAGGGCAAGACTCAATTTCAGGCACGAAAAGAAGTATTCTCCTGGGCTTCAGGTAACATTGGGATGGGAGGGGAAGTGGAAAGAGTTGTCCTTTTCTTAATCTTGAGCGCACCTGCACTCGGCGTTCAGACTCTCGATTCCACCTGCACTAAAGTAAATTCCGCCCATTCTACTCAGAAAGTCATTCTCACCTTTGCTAAGGCGCTGCCCGTTGATCGAGAAAGGCCCTTCGTCGACGGTTATGCGGCCGATCTGGCAAGGATCTTGGGGTATAGATTTTCTGAATATCGAGGGCTTCCCTCTCACGCGGCCCAGCTGAAGCTTCGGGAAGAGGCGCTCGCGCTTGCGGCGAATCCGTACGCCATTTCCGTGAATTCCGAAGGGGCAGGCTACCAATACCGCTTTGATGTACAGTCGGGGAACCTCGAAATAATCACAAAAGAGGGAAAGATTGTATTTTTCTGGAAGCTAGAGCCCGGGAATTTTTTCCACGGATTTAAGGATCACATCGATTTCTTCGTTAAAGCGGCGACGGAGGGGAATCTTCGACCGGGGTTCGGCATTCCGAGGGATCAGTTGGGAGAGTTTTCCACGGGGAGTCTAAAAGTTCATCACGATCGGCACGGAAGGGAGGACGTGAAGTGGCGCACACCGGAAGGGTATCAGGAGGATGCACTTAAATTTGCCCAGTCGGACGATTCCACATTTCTCATCATTCGAAAAAAGGATAATAATGGCGAACACCTGATCAAGTACGATCCCGTTTCCAATCGTTTTCTCGTCATGAAATGGCTTCCAAGACAGAGCGAATGGACCTTCATTACATTCTATAAACCAGATCCAGCGAGAACTCCCCATGCCTCCAATATCGAGCATTTTCTTTCGCAGCTGGATCCAAGCAAAAATTTCAATTGAGAATGGGTGAAAACCCCTCGGGTGCGGCGATTTGAAAAACCGTCCCGCATTGCCAGGGCTTTAACATCGATTCGGGAAAGGGGATACCGGCCGCGGCCGCATTCAGAGCGTTTTGCGACGGGACCCCCAGCATTCCTCTTTGTGTTCCGTATACATTAGGCCGGTGTTCATTGACGGTAACGATATTTCTCGCCCAAGGGTCCCGTCCCAACCACTGGACGGGCACTGCCTGTTGCCCTCTTCCATTCGGAAAGAATAGAAGGCTTTGCCCTCGTTGAAGTGGGACAGGCTCACGAATCCTTAGGCCTTCCAAGGGAACGGAGTTACCGTACCCGACCCAATGGGAGCCGCCCGTGTATTTTCTTTCTTCAAAGGAAATCTGAAATCGAATTCTTCCGTCGGTCCCTTGAGCTGCCTCAATCGGAATCGATTTATCAAAAGAAACAGGAAAGTAAATCGGGTGGTCACTCCAAAGCGTTGCCAGCTCCCAGCTCTTTCTTTCGGATTGATAGATTTTGTAGAGGGTTGGAAAATCCCGATCGGGCATTGTGAAGTTGTGCTGAATTCCCTGGCTTGTGTAGCTTAAGATTCCCAACCCGAGTTGAATGCTATTCGGGGTCAAGGTCAGTTCCGCTTTCACCGGCTCGAATTCCGTCGGAACCGAGAGCGTGACGGGAATAGTCACCGTCTCTGCCTGGGCGGTAGACAGGGCAACGAGGGCGAAGACTCCCACACACAGGAATTTGCCTAAGAAAATTCGTCTATTAAATAAAAACATTCGCAACGCCACACGCTCACCAAAAAAAGGGCCTTACCAAAATTGCAAGCGAGTGACCAGGCGGTGAAGACTAGGGGGATACGGCCGCAGGAGAAAGGGCAAGATTGCGCGCCTTTGCGGGAAGCACGCAGCCTTCGTTACCGCTCTTATCCTTGGCGCAGAGCTCGTACACGCCCAGTTCGAGGCGTTGGCCCGGGGGCACATGGACGATCATGCTGGAAGTCATATCATAGCGGCCGTATTGATCTTTCACGGTCGCATTTCCCCAATAGCGCTTGAAGTAGCGTTGGGCATTTAGCTCATAGTACATATTCACGCCGATTTGCCCAATACCGGATGGATCGTTCGCGCCCAACTTCAACTTGAAATCAATGTAAACTTCCCAACAAGATCCAGAAACGACCGCGTCCTTACAATCATCCTGCCAGCGCAAGAGCGGCTCCAAAAATTCCACTGCGGGATTCGACTTATCGATGGTAGGTGGCATGCAGTCACCCCCTGTGGGGCAGGAGGGAAAAGAGCAAACTGCTTTAGGAAGTCCTGGTGTAGAAAAGTCTTGAGTGCAAAGGCCGCGACTCTCAAGATTCTCTGCGAGCGCGGGAAAAACGGAAAGCAGACCCAAAAAGATCCAACCCCAATTACGGCCCGATCGTCTTTTCATGTTTCCTCCCCCAGAATGCGTTAAGTCTCTCGCTAGGAACTAGGCAAGAGCAATAGGATTCTTCTGACGTGGTGTCACTGTTCTTAACAGGGGTCCTCGGTCGTTCATAGTTTGGTCAGGGGTGTCAGATTCTTGCATATTGCAATGGATTCCGAGTCCGTGAGAGAATTTCAGGCGGATTCGATCCCATCCTAAAACCACTGTCTATTTCGAGGCAAAATTGGGCACTCACAAGATAGCCGGTATCTTAAAGTCCCTAGATCCCCATACCCCTGAGGAACGGGAGTTATTGGGAATAGTTCTAGGGTGGGCACAAAAGGCCAGCCTTGGAGTAGGGTATGAGACCATTTCCCTCGTGAGTACGTTTACGCAGGAGGCCCAACGTTATTTTCACGGTCTTGTCGAGGCGGTGGAAATTTATTCCTCCCTTCATGGAGGTAAAATCCCGCTCGTCGTTCTCTGCGGGGACCAGAGTGTTCGAGAGATCCCACAGATTCGAGACCTTTGCTTAGAAGACGGTCTGCGATCGATTTACTAGGTCATTAAAAACCCCTTTTATTTCAACCTCTTATATTCTTATCTGAAATTTGTTTTGCATTTTCCTGCCGATGGATAGAATGGCTAAACTTTTTGTTCATTAAAGAAGATAGATGAAAACTAAATACCTCTTCGTGACCGGTGGCGTGCTTTCGTCGTTGGGCAAAGGACTCGCCTCAGCTTCCATTGCGGCCTTGATGGAAAATCGGGGGCTGCACATTACACTGATGAAAATGGATCCCTATCTGAATGTGGATCCGGGGACGATGAACCCTTTCCAACACGGGGAAGTGTTCGTCACCGAAGACGGCGCCGAAACCGACTTGGATTTAGGCCACTATGAACGTTTCACGAATGTGAATTTGAAGCGTGAGAATAGTGTCACTGCCGGCCAGATTTACGAGACCGTTATCGCGAAGGAGCGGCGCGGGGAATATCTGGGCGGTACGGTTCAGGTCATCCCTCACATTACTGAAGAGATTAAAGAGCGGATTAAGAGGGTCGCGAAGGGAAAAGACCTAGCCATCGTAGAGATTGGCGGGACAGTGGGAGACATTGAGTCTTTGCCGTTCTTGGAGGCTATCCGACAATTTCGCTTCGATGTGGGCGAGGAGAATGTACTTTTTATTCATCTGACATTGGTTCCCTTTCTTGGGGTGAGTGGAGAGCTAAAGACAAAGCCCACTCAACATAGCGTGCAGAAGCTGCGCGAAATAGGAATTCAACCTGATTTTCTTTTGTGTCGAACGGATAGAATTTTGCCGCCTGAAATTCGGGCTAAAATTGCGCTCTTCTGTAACATCAAGGCCGAGAACGTGGTTACAGCGAAGGATGTCGTCAATATTTACGAAGTCCCCTTGGTCTATTACGAACAGGGGCTCGATGAAAAAATTTGCCAGCGACTCGGACTAAAAGCAAAGGCGCGCGGTTTGGATAAGTGGTCCAAAATAGTGGAGACGCTCTCGGC
>JAHFAF010000410.1 GCA_023250715.1 Pseudobdellovibrionaceae bacterium
GCGAGTCCTTGCTATCGATCCCGCCAATAATGAGGACCTTACCGTCTTTTGTTAGAGTGGCTGTGTGAAACGCACGCTTGTATTGCATGCGCCTTCCCAACGGAGCGATCTCTCCCGTTTTCGGATCGTACACATCCGCAGAGTTGGTCGTCCCCTGCTCATTCATTCCACCTACATAGAGGATTCGTCCATCCGGAAGCTGGGTGGAGGTAAATGCAGCACGCGGAACGGAAAGTCCGCGCGGTACAGCTGAGAAGGCCTCGGAGGCGGGATCGTAGATCTCGGCGGAAAGAAGGGCCTTGCTGTAGTCCTTCAATCCCCAGCCCCCGGCAATGAGCACTTTTCCATCCGCTAAGATATTGCCGACATGACCCGCTCTGGCCGTGGTCATGTCTCCCCGAGTGAACCTGAAATTGTAGGTTCTGGGATCGAAGACTTCCGCCGTCGAAATACCCTCTCCGCCCGTGACAAGGATCTGTCCATCTCTGAGCTGAGTCATCACATTCCACCGCCGCGGCTCGCCCATGCCGTTCAATCTCAAAAACGTTCCCGCCGTGAGTTCAAAGAGCTCGGCGCCGAGAGCCTGTGGCGCTCCAGTGATTCCTCCCGCAACGAGAACATCGCCATTGGGAAGTCCCAAGGCTTGGTGCCCGTAACGAAAGACATCCGTGTCGCGATCGATTGCGGCAAGAATAGTGCTCGAGCCATGATCAGCCGTCAGTACTACGGCAGGAGGCGGTAGTACAAGCTTCAGATCTTGGCTGTTGTTTCGCAAGTCGACGTATTCCAGGTGTCTCAACGACTTAAGCTCATCCGCATTTTCTATGCGGTTATTGCTCAAGTTCAAGACCTCGAGATTCTCTACCGTTGCAAGCGGAGCAATGTTCGAGATCTGATTGTTATGCAAGTTAAGCTCGCGCATCGTCTTAAACCCGCCGTAGGAGCCGACGAACGGGAGGCTGAACGCATCGAGTGAACGGATCTGATTATCGCTTAAATCCAGGCTCTCGAGAGTCACAAACTCCATGAGTGGGCGAATGTCGCTTAGGCCGATACCGGAAGCGTTCAAGTGTTTTTGCGATCGCAAGACTGCTCCCGCAATAAAACACTCATCCACTGTCGCCCCTTCGACCGGAGGCATGAACGCTTCTTGTCGAATGCCTTTGGCTAGCTGAATGAGGGCAACGGTAGAGGCTTTCAGATCGGGAGAGGCCATCGGATTGGGACTTAAGCCGTCGTCACAATACTGCGCAAAAGTCTCGTTTTCGATCACGAATACCTTCTTGTCGACGGGTTTTAGCTCCTTTTCGCCTCCCTGGTTAAGGAGAAGCATCTCATCGAGACAGGAAAGATCTGGTTTGTCGTAGCAAAATTGAGCTACCTCGGCGATTGCTTTTAAGTTCAGATCTAAGGAGTTTTTTGCTCCTTGAACGGCGTCCGTCTGGCGCCCACTCAATCGACGTGAATTCGATTGCGTGTACCGATTCGCAAAAATCCACTGAGCGTGAAATTCGGTGAGCCATTGATTCAGCTTCGCTCTTGCTCGACGAACTTCCGCAAGCACCTCAGGGGCTGATTTGGGGAAGATGCCCGCGGTTGCGTATGGTTTCGTCAGATAGGAAATGACGACCGGACCCGTTCCGAGCTTTACGGTCAGAGTCTCTTTGGCAATTTGTTTCGGGAACTCTTTTGTCGCGTAGTTCAAAGCGGATTCGAGCACTTCTTTACAAGTATCGAACTGTCCCAAAGAGCAGGTGACGAGATTTTTTTCGTTTCCGTAAATTCCGCTAATCTTGTCCACTTCGCCACCAATCTGCAGAGTGGTGATGGTTACCTTTGTACGCTTGCTGAAATTCTTGGAAGCGACTTTTAGTTGGGCGGCAGCACTCCAAAGGGGCGCTTCAGCGCTGAATTGCGCTTCGAAGGACTTCTTCTCCTCATTGGATTGGAAATCTATTCGAATCGTAAAAAATATTTTCGCTCCCAGTTTGAGTTGGGCAACATATTCATCGCCGCAGGCCTCGAGCCACTTAAAATCGTTGTCCTTGATTTTCTGCATTTCGGGAGAGATCACCGGATCTTTCAACGAAAGATTCTTGAACTCGTAGTTTGCTTGGTAAGTGGAAGCGATGGAAAAGGAATCGCTCTTGGAATTGGAAAGAAAAGCAGCGGCGGCACTTACGGAAACGACACCGAAGCGGGCTCTTCCCTGGGCACCGAAGCCGAGTTCGCTTTCTAGCTGCTGGTAAGAGATCGATTGTTCGAACTGGGTTGTGGATGTCGCTGTTCCTTCGGACGCTGGGTTTCCCACTAGGCAGCGGCCCATTAGCTTTTCCTTATGGGTGTCCCATCCGTCACCGAGTCCCGCTTGGTAATCGCTGGAGCTCGATGCTATTTTGGTTCCATTCTCCGCAAACGCGGGGCCCAAGGCGATAAAGATTGCTAAGAAAAATATGACTTTCATTTTAGTTTCCTCCCTTTGATTTATTTTGTTTCACTAATTTCGTGGCGAATCTGAAAAGGCGTTGTTGCTCGCGCGGGGCTCGATCGTAAATGTCATCGGCGCGCGTGGGCTCGTGCTTGTAAAGTACCCAATAAAGCTCCATCGCGTCCCCTGCTAGAGATCGCTTCAATTCTAGCGGCGCACGGAGATCGCTCACCGGTCGATCGAGTATCTGAGTGATCGCTTTAATAACTCCTTCCCTTTGGGGATTTTCTTTCCAGGCGAGAGCCGCGTTTAAATAGTCGACTGTCTGCATGCGCGCACTCTCTGCTTCCGCTCCATGCGCGGACTCCTTGAGATCGAGTAGGCGAGTCTGGCTCTCTTGAAGGATCGTAGAGGAGGCTAAAAGGGCGTGATACTCCCCGAGCTCTTTTTTTGTATGTAATACTTTTTCCCCGAGGACTACCGCTCGCTGAAACTGAGGCTTAGTAACTATCGGGGGAATGGCTGTTACAGCGGCTCTTGGGGCAGGTAAGCTCAGTGCACTTTTCGCACTCGAGGCTTCCCGTGCTTTTACCTCAATCTCGGCCTTTGAGCGGAATAGCCAGAGGCCTGATAGAACGACTAGTACAAGTACAATGAGCTTCTTCATTTGGACTCCAAGAGATTACGAGCTTCCAGAATTTGTATCCGCTCAGGCACCAGCGAGCAGTTTTCCCGAACGGAGGATTCGCAATAAATTTTTCTAATCAATTCACGGTCGCTTAGAGCGGGGTTTTCATCCATAGCACGAGCAAAATGGCTCGCCATTTCCGAGTTCAACCAACCACCTGATCGAACGGGTAACGGGCTAAAATGTCTTCCCCGAACAGGAATTTTCGCCCCGAGCAAGATAGCCTTTCGAATTTGTTTCGGGTTGAGCTTCGGAAATTCCCAAGAAATTAGCGCCGCTTTCCGGGTTACTAGAGGAGCTGCCAAAGAAGTTGTATAGCTTTGTTGCCCCTCTTCATAATGAGAACCGTCGGCGATAATATCGGAGAACCGAATGCCGTAGTTGGAAGAAGGTGCTAGGCTATCTCTCATGCCGGCTGCAACCACGATCAGGTTTGGGCTCCCATTGAGTCCCTGAGGGCAGGTGGGAATCGCCTGTGCGTCTCCATTGAGAGCGTCGTTTCCTGCGGCAACCACATAGAGCATCTCATTTTCTTGCGCCCGGATCTGTTTTCCAAAGGCCGAAGTTTCGCAGGCTCCCCGCGTGTAGCTCAGAGCGGCTGAAAAATTGAGCACCTTGGCCTTTGAGCTGCTCTTTACTTGGGGAAGCCAGCGTTGCGATTGCTCGGCGCAGGCGCTGAATCCAATGGGGAGAATTTTTATGTCACCCCAGTCCCAGGTAAGCTTATGACCTACCTTGATCGCATGGTCGGAGTAGGAAACAAATGCTAAACGCGAACCTGTGGAAGTGAACTCAGAGATTCCCGATAGAGAGAATTGCCCGATTAGGTTGATTGGGTTCGTTGCGACTTGCTGGCTATCGACCCAGCCGAAGACGCTTTTTTCCGAGGGGCCCAGGGCAAAGGTGTCGGTGCCCAACGTTTTCAAAGTCTCTAGATCGAAGCCAGACTCACAAAGAATCGCATGCGGAGCATTGGAAGAGGGGCCAGGGATTTTCTTCA
>JAHFAF010000074.1 GCA_023250715.1 Pseudobdellovibrionaceae bacterium
CCGACCGCCATCGCGCCCAGGGTATCCCCGTGGTAAGCGCGACTGAGAGAGAGGAGTTTCCTCTTCTTAGGGAACCCCTCATTCTTCCAGTATTGAATCGCCATCTTGATGCCGGCCTCGACTGCCGTCGAACCATCATCAGAGAAAAAGACTCGGCGAAAAGGCTCCCCCATTCGTTCCAATAATTTCTGTGTAAGTTTTAGCGCCACCGGGTGCGCATGAGGAGAGAAGAGGATCTGATCCAGAGTCTCTGCTTGAATTTTTAGCGCTTGGACGAGCCTTGGGTGACAATGCCCGTGGATCTGACACCACCAAGAGCTCGTCGCATCCAAAAAAGCTTTTCCGGATTCATCGAAAACGTAAGCCCCTTCAGCGCGGACAAAGAGCCGGGGTTCCGGGCCCAACACCGGGTTCGGCGTATAGGGGTGCCACGAATGCCTTCGATCTATTTCTTTCCAATCCTCAAACATCAAGGAAGCTGGGGAATATTGAATAGCTGTCTCAACCGCGTGTGCCCGCCCACCTGGGCGACTAAGGTGCGTACGTCATCGGCCGGATCAAATTCTGCTAAGATTTCACACTTTCCGAAGAGGCTAATGCTCTCGGCATTTCCAAGAGTACGACGGCTTCGGGTTACAATCACGCCCAAGGACTCGACTTTCGATTCCTTAGCTACGCGCAGGGTGAGAAGGGTTTGATTGATAGCCCCCACGCGATCTTCGGTTACATAGATTACCGGGAGTTTGAACCGCTTCAAAAGATCCACTTGGAGCTCCGACTCATTGAGAGGGACTAGAAGGCCGCCGGCACCTTCGATGATTTGAAAGAACCCCTCTTTTTTCTGCTCCAAAAATTGTTTTTCAATCACGTCGAGGTCTACCCGCTTCCCCCACTTCTTTCCTGCCATATACGGGGAGAGGGGCTCAATAAATCGGTAAGCGGGTTCCCTCACGCATTCGGTGGGAAGAGAGGCCATGCCGCGGATCTCGACGGTGTCGTCCGCCACGATAGTGCCAGTCTGAATGGGCTTCCAGTAGCATACCTTTTTCGTGCCGTGAATCATCTTGAGAAGGCCAGCGCAAATTGCAGTCTTCCCCACTCCTGTATCGATTCCAGCGATGACTACGCCGTCCATTGTCTCACCATCTCTCTTGCTAAATTCTCGCAATCCGCTGCACTTGCACGCAGATTCAATGAAACGCGGATTCGCTCTTGACCCCGGGGCACCGTGGGGTAACGAATCAGTCTCAAGTCAAACCCAGACTTTCGCATATTTTCACAGAATCTCAAAGCCTTCTCCTCGCCCGGCACAAGGAAGGGAAGGATGGGCGAAACTCTCTCCCATTCATTCCCTGGGAAAGGGAGCTGGCCCGTCTTTTCGAGAATCCCTCTCACTTTGCCGGCTCGGTCTTTTAACTCTCTCCCCCGCCAAGACTCTTTTGTAAGAACGTCGCAGGCGGTTTTCACCATGGCAGGAATCGCGGGAGAGGGTGCTGTCGTATAAATGAACGTGCGCGCGCGATTCACGAGCCACTCTTTTACGGTGGGAGTGCAAAGGACTGCGGCGCCAGCAACTCCGAAAGCCTTTCCGAAGGTGATGACCACAGCGGCTCGAGAAAATTCCTTCTCAAAAAAACCCCGGCCCTCTTCGCCGTAAATTCCGGCCGCGTGCGCTTCATCCAGGAGAAGAAAGGAATCGGTGGCTTCGGCAAACTCAAAAAGGCCGCTAGCCATTACGTTGTCCCCGTCCATACTGAACACCGACTCACTCGCAATGAATATTTTCTCCCGAGGGGGATTTCTAAGAAGTGGCCACCACCCCAAATGCGGGACGATCACTTTTCCTTTGCGGGTTAACTGAATCGCATCAATGAGCGAAGCATGGTTTTTTTCATCGGAATAAATTTTCTCCGCAAGTTCTCCTACCGCGCGCACAATGCCTAAGTTTGCCTGGTAGCCCGAAGGGAAAAAAAGGGCCGAGGGGGCATGAAAAAACTCGGCGATTCTCTCCTCCGCCGCCTCGATGGCCTTGGAATTCCCCCCCAAAAGCCGCGAGCCCTTTGATCCAGCCCCTTCGTCCCTCAGGGCACGCACCCCCGCTTCCAGAATTTCAGGATGGCGAGAGAGATCTAGATAGTCGTTGTGACTAAACGAAATACCCTTCTCGACTTGAAGCTCGCGCCCCAGCCCTTCTTCTTTCCATGCGTGTAGGCTCGATTTGATGAGTTCGTTCCAGTTCATTTAGCGCGCCATCGAAACACAGCTGCTTTAAAAAAACTAGCCTGAGTGTTATTCCTTTGTGAATGGCTTTAACTCCTTCAAAAATGGTCTCCCTGGGCACCTTGGCCCCAAGCTTTGCATTGCCTGACACCGAGGGGAAGACGGTTTCTCTCAATGACTTCGAGAATGCCCCTGGGCTACTCGTGATATTCCTGTGTAATCACTGCCCTTATGTCGTGCATGTACGCTCTGGGCTTGCGGCTCTTGCCAAAGACTATCTAGCGAAGGGCATCGCGATAGTGGGGATTAATGCGAACGACGCAAAAAAATACCCGGCCGATTCGCCCGCAAAAATGAAGGAGGAGAAACGACTCGCCGGATACCTCTTCCCTTATCTCTATGACGAAACCCAATGCGTCGCGCGCGCCTATGAAGCGGCCTGTACGCCAGACTTTTATCTCTTTGATCGCAACCTAAAGCTCGTTTATCGAGGACAGATGGATAGTAGCCGCCCAGGAAGCTCTACCCCAGTGACGGGCAGTGATCTCCGCCAGGCGATGGATGCTCTTCTCGCCGGACGGCCTATTTCCCCTGATCAGCGCCCCAGCGTGGGGTGTAGCATCAAATGGAAATGAATCCTTTTTCCTGAAAAGCACTCCTTTACACTTGGAGTAAGGTAATTCGGGGAGCCCCTAGGCGACCTTTTTGAAGAAATACTTCACTTTGGGACCTCCGCCAATTGCCTCGACTTCCCCCTTTTCACGAGCTTCATCCAAAGCTCGGTGAATCGTGCGGTAGGAGACATCCAATAATTTAGACGCCTCCTTGGCAGAGAACGGAGTATCCGGCCATTGATTACGAATTTTTTCCAAGGTTCCATGAACTCGCGTCGCTGCCTTCTGACCGGAGGAAAGGAGAATTCGCATCGGAACTTTCGCACCTATTCGATACTGACCTCCGTCTTCGTTTACTTTTCCAGGAAGCGAACCATTCGAGCGTACTTTGACACTTTTATCAGTTTTTTTAGCTCCCCGGAATCGGCAAAGTAGAAGGATAAACCCTATTTATTGGAGGTCGCCTTTGAATGTAACAATCAAACGGATTCAATCTTGGTTGTCTCGCAGTGCAAAAACACTTCTTCAACGAAGTATTACGGCGCAAGGGACAGTAACTCTACTTTACCGACATTTTGGCAAAGCATCGGATCGTTTTATAGCAGTATCCAAAAACTGTCTCGATTCCTTCTTTCCAGCGCAGGCATAGAGCGTGTTCAATCTTTTAAGGAAACGATGTCCATGAGCTTCTTCATGGGCCAGTCCCATGCATTGCCATTTTTATCAGTTCAGATCCCAATTCTGTTAACGCAGAATAGGGACAGAGAATAGATGGGGCGTTTGCCCACTGCCGACAGATCAAGGGTAGCCTATCTTGACGTCTTTATAGGTTTTCATTCGTGCGAAGATGTGCTTTGCGCCCCTGACTTTAGTCACGCTGGAGATCGTAAGTATGATTTCAAGATTGGTAATGCGTCATTTCCAACATCGAAAATTCTACAGCTCAATCGCATTTCTCCTAGCGGTATTTGCCACTCCTGGCTGCCTTCAGCAAAGGGTGCCGAAGCCAACTGAAGCCAATTCGGCCAAGAGAACTCCGGAAGTCCCCACCACCCCCCTATCGACAGAAAGTCCCTCGGCGATTCCATTTCCTTCGATAAGCCCGACTCCCAGTTTCCTTCCCGTCCCCACACCTCTTCCTCCCCTAACGTTCCCTCCGGTCACCCCTTCTCCCACTGTAAGCCCGTCGCCAACACTCATTGTCCTTCCCCCTAGCAACCCCTTGCCCTTTCCGACGGCCACTTCCACCCCCCCATTGGTCCCGTCTCCTCCGGTAACGCCTACGAATTTTAATTGGAGCCGCTCCAATCCGTTGCCCACTCCACTGGCTTTCCCTATTTCTCCGGTACCGGTTCGTATTACGGGAGTGGTAAGCCTGTACTCTTCTCAAGGATCCCCTTGGCTCTTATTGAGCTCCTGCACAGTCGAAATTCCAGGCGAGATGCCTCTTCTTCTCAATTCGTGCCAAATCTTTGAACTGGCATTTTCGACCAGTCCATTTACGGATCCGGGCCATGGCTTTTGGAATGACGAAGTCGAAATAATAACGGCGGGGTTTTCCGCGGAAACATGCACTGCCTACCACGCGTTTAGTTTCTCAGTTCTCGTCGATAATCCGATTTTATCGCCTCTTCCCATTCCCCTCGCCCCTGAGCTCTTGGCCGCACTCGGAACGTGCGCCGTTCCCTTCTTCGCGACGGGAGGAATAGCGGATCTGAATAGTGGAGCGACGGTCTATTCTGGCGCGGTAAAAAACATACTCTTGGACACCATTGACCGATTTGGAAGTGTTAACTTTCAATCTGACGCTTTACAATTTTTTCTAAAATCGGATGGAAGTCTAAAGATTAAAGACGCCGACGGCGTAGGATTCGAGCCAGCCTCCGCCATCGGCGGATTCCTTCGGTCCCTATTCGCAGGCGAACAAATTTGTTTTAGCGTCCTGCCCAAGCCCCACGGTGACTATAGAGTGAAAGTATACTTTGCGGATTAAACGTTGCAGTTCGCGATTTTCTGTCTTGCCAGCAATTCACGGCAATTTTTCTTGAGAGTCAATATTTCAAACCTCTACACACGGAAGCCTCAATCTCCAATGCGTCGTGACGACGAGGAAAGTCGTCTTCGTGCTGGTGTCTAGTTTTCAGACACCCGCGGCGGTACCTGGTCATTTTTATCCGTTCCATGGGGCACTCTAATTCCGCACAATGGGGACAGTAAATGAATGGCGCTTGTACAAATACAAATAAGGAGTTCCACATGAATCCAATTAAATTGTTTTCTCTGTCACTAGTCCTTTCATCGATATTCAATACTGCATTAGTTCATGCTGACGCAACATTTGAAGATTCTTCGGACCCGCTCTCCCTGAGCTTGGGGCTCGAGACTGAAGGCTCGCGGACATGTAAACTGAGGTGCTCTCTGATTGGCCCCTCTCCAAAATTCAAAAGCCTTGGATGCTTTGCAGGAGAATTTTGCGAGGCGAACCATAGAATTTTAGGGGTGGTAAGAAGTGGAGACCCTTGTATCGCCGGATCCGAGCTCGAGGGAGAATGTTTTCCCCTCGACTAGATTACGACCAGACTGCGCGAAGTGAAGAGGGGAAAACTCCCAAGGGAACGACAACTCATCCTGATTCCGATCGCAAGATCAGTTCTGTCGTCGCAAAGCCGAGACCGGACCGAGACCCCTATTTGCGAAGAGGGTCTCGGTTCCCTAGAGGGAAATGTTTCTTTAGGGGGGTAACCAATGAGGAGTCGTAAAATGTTTTTCAGACAGAAAAGATTATTTCTAGCTTGCGCGCTCGTTGGCATCGTCCAGAAACAGTGTTTAGCCGATAATGTATTTTCAGTAGATTCGGTAGCGCTCAAGGGCGAGGATCAGAATACCAAGGTCTGCTACGATATCAAAAATCTCTTGCCCCCTATTTCAGCGGAGTCAGAAACAGCGCTCTACGTAGAAAAGGTGAAGCCAGGAAATTCGCTTCAGAGTGGAGCCCCGCGCGAAACACTCAAGACAAATGTCGCACGTTACTTGGAGCTCGTAGCGGCTAAGACTTTTCTTGAGTTCTTTGACGGCTCCCCAAAGTATCATGAACCTGGCGTGCTTCATGAGTCTCTTTACACCACAAAATATTATGAATCTAACGCTCCTAATAGCGTGATCAGCGTAATCGATGCATACGCCTTCGAGGGAACGATTAAGGATAAAGTCTCGTGCAAATTGGATTCAAAGAAATCAATTGTGGATTCCCTTGACCGCAGTTGTCGGCCCTCTTCTCTCTCGTCATTTGTTGGCCTCTTTGGACCAACCGCCACTGAATCACCTTCCAAGACCGATACTCTGTTGGCGGTCCTGGAAAAGGGAGGATTACGAAATCGAGAATTTTACCCTGGGTTTCTTCCTTTTTTTAACAACTTTGAACCTAAGCTCAAACATAGATTGAATGGATTTTATAGGTACCTCAACAACGCGATCAATTCCGAGCATTACTACGGCGATTTTATTCGGCCATTAATTGAGCCGTCGAATGCAAGTAAAACAAAAGACATCTTCGAGAACAATAGAACGAAATTTATGGAGCCATTCAAAGTACATCCAAAATACAACGAAAATGGAATTCCAAGTGGCGACTTCGAGCTTTGTGTAAACAAAAGGAAATTTGAGGACCATGTTAAAGAGAAAATATTGGACTATCTGAGGCATCTGCGCGCAAGCCTTCCGAAGCTATGTAAGGATCTTAAGAATTGCGAATCGGAGTTACAAAATACAACAGAGGAGCAAGATAACCACGCTCGGTAGAGGGCTCTCATCTGCGCCAGATTTCACGACAGTGGATCCTAGATCGAGATATTATTCAGGGCGATTACGGCGGTCGATTCAGTATCTATCCAAAAAGAGCTTCGATTCCTTCTTTCCAGTGCAGGCATAGAGCGTGTTCTATCTTTTGAGGATTCGGATCGTTGGAAAGGCAATAGGCTTCCACCCCCTTTAACGAAGCGGCGACTGATAGGAGGTGGCGCACATCCTCAACGGCCACTCGGTGAGTCGATTTCACTTCTACGAGGGCTAGTTTTCCTCCAGGACGCTTCACGATGAGGTCGATCTCAACGTCATCCTTGGATCTAAAATAGGAAAGCTCGTAGTTCTTGGAAAGATAGTGATTGAGACGATAGATCTCGAGAATTACGAATTGTTCAAAGGCGTGTCCATACTCACCTGTGCGGTAGCTGTCACATTGTTACGCGTCCTCCAAATGACTACGCCTGCCTCGTATACAGGAACGCTGATTGCAATAACCTCGGTCGGGGGGATTCATGAGATTTACCGTATACACGCTCGCCGTGTTGCTAGCGGCCATTTGGTCCATTCATCCAACAATAGCTGCCGAGAAAAAGAAAAAAGGCAAAGACGAAGGCCCGCATATCGAGGAACCCGTCGATCCGCCTGTGGTAAACCCCGCCCGGGCAGTACCCAAGCGAAGGCGTTACCTAACTCCGGCCGAAGCAGAAGCAATGCAGAAGGATCAGGACGAGGCGGCAAATCAGTTTTTGAAACAATACGATCAAGACAGAGAGGAACAAAAAGAGCAGGAAAAGAAACGCGAAGAAGGCATCAAGGAACATGAACGGGCTTTGAATTCCGTGGTGCCAGAGTATCTTTATGCCCAGGTCATCAAGAAATTCGAAAAGACCATTCCGCGCATAGAAGCCTTGCAGAAACGAATCGCGGATCAAAAAATCACCCTGCCCGAAAGAATGCCCATCGATGAAATGCTGGGTTTTCAGTTGAAGGAAATCGCTGGGGGTGATTGGGGAAAGAAGCTAAAGGCCTTCAAGGATCTTTCGGAGGAAGATAGGCAGAAAGCGCTAAAACAAGAGAAAGCTTGGCTTCTCATGGCTCTTGCGAAAATAGAGATCATCGAAAGAGCGACACTATGGAGTGAAAAATACGTGGGTCGCCTCCTGAAGTTGGACAATGTCACGCGCCTGAGTGTCCTCCAGCCAACCACGCCCGAGGCGAAAGAAGCTTGGAAACAGCTCGTACGCGATGCTAGCCGCGATACACGCGAGATCTTGAAAAAACCGGACGAGGATTCCCTCTTTAGCGAAAAGCATCATGATATTCTCTGGGCCCAACCGCCTCGATTCGACGTTAAGAATCCGCTCGAAGTCGTGGATGAGCTTCTTTATCATCATAACGTGATAGTCGGAGCCACAGACAAGGAACTTGAAAAGTCTAACCCGCAGCTCAAGAAAGAGGACTACGAGAAGGTGCGCGAGGGAAGCGCTGCCAACTACTTCTTCCGGTTTATTTGGGGGAACACCGGACGAAAGGTAGAGGAAATTCCGAAGTAATGGCAATTGCCAGGCGGCCCGAGATCTCTTACATCGATAGGGATGGAAATCTCGGGCCGCCATTTTTTTATCACCGGCAGTGGCAAGCGTATCGGGCGCAGGCTAGCCGAGTCGTTCTTGGAGAAGGGGGCCAGGCTTTCCGCTCATGTTCATACGTCCAAAAAAGAGGGGGACGAGCTTTTTGCAAGGTTCCCTGGCAAGGTCCATCTCGTTCAAGCCGATTTGAGAAAGATACCGGAAATTCAAGCCGCAGTTATTTCCGCTGAGAAGAAATGGGGACCCATCGATGTCCTTATCAATTGCGCGAGCCCCTTTTATCCCACCCCTTTTTTGAATTGTACGGAAAGTGAGTGGGACGATTTACTGGGAGGAAATTTAAAGGGTCAGTTCTTCTTATGTCAGGCGGTCGCAAAAAATATGAAGAGTGGAGTCATTCTCAATCTCTGCGATGTAAACGCAAACACTCCAATGAAAAATTTCTCGCCCTACGTTTCCGCGAAGGCGGGGCTTCTCATGCTTACGAAAAACCTGGCCTTTGAGCTTGCTCCCCAGGTGAGAGTGAATTCGATTAGCCCCGGCCCCGTACTACTACCCGAGCACTACACGCCACTGCAAAGGCAGCGCACCGAAGAGCGGACTCTTCTCAAACGTTTGGGCTCGCCTGAAGACATTGTTGCGGCAGCCCACTTTATCATCGAAAACGACTACCTCACTGGCATCGATCTCAAGGTAGACGGTGGCCGCAGCCTAGCTGAAAAGTAACGCTGCGTGACGTTACGTAAATTCCGATTCCCATTAAACAACCCTTTGGGGGTCTTAGATGAAAGCCTTATCTGTTCTTCTGCTTTTCCTGTCGGTTTCCGCGTCCGCCGATCCGAAAGAATATTATTTTCAAAGAGCGCGGGCCCGGCAACAAAGAATGACGTGGGAAGAGCAAGAACAGCAGGCCCGAACCGAGGAAGGAAGCTTTGATCAAAGAATTAACGCTCTGGACCCGAAAGACACCCGCACCTTCGCACAACGCTATTATGTGAACACCCAATTTGCGGCGGGAAAAGATTCCCCTACCCTCTTTTATCTTTGTGGAGAGGCCACCTGCACGGCGGATAGCTTTCGAGGAGCCATCTCGACCTACGCTCAAGAGCTCAAAGCAAATATGATTGCGCTGGAACACCGCTACTACGGGAAGAGCCAGCCTTTTGCAGAGCTCACTACGGAGAACATGAAGTTTCTCTCCACCGACTACGCACTATTAGATGCATCGAAATTTCAAGAGCACGCGATGACAGCACTTGGATTCAGTGGAAAATGGATTGTCGTCGGCGGATCCTATGCGGGCTCCTTGGCCGCGTATTACCGCCAACAATTTCCTCATCTTGTTGTCGGCGCTCTAGCCTCGAGCGGCCCCGTACTCGCCCATGCTAATTTCGAGGAGTATGACCGCCACGTTGCCACTGTAGCGGGGCCAGAGTGCCTGGCCAGCATCAAGAAGGTTGTCGCTCAGTTGGATGCGACGCTGGAAAAGCCTGAGGAATTGAAAAGCTTGAAAGTGAAATTCACCGCCGAAAAACTCGTGCAGGACTTAGACTTCGTCTATCTCGTAGCCGATATGGGAGCGCTTGCGATTCAGTACGGTTATCGCGATCATTTCTGCGAGCTTCTCAAAGCAAGCGATCCGATGGAAGGATACGCTCAATTCACCCAAGAAATTTATAAGAGCTGGGGGATAGACGCTTTAAGCGGCTCCGCTCAGGGGGCGGTCAGCCTCGATCCTAAGGACTACGAGGGTGATTTCGGCACTCGTCAGTGGTTTTACCAATCCTGTACCGAATACGGCTATTGGCAGAACGCTTACCACGACGAGGCCCTCTCGGCCCGCTCGAAGCGTATCAACCCCGGGTACCACACCGAGCTTTGCCATCGTCTCTATGGGATTGAAACTCCGGTCAATACGACGCACATCAACCAGAAATTCTATTTGCCGCTTTTACTGGAAGCAACGACCGGGATTTTTTTCCCCAATGGCTCACGAGACCCTTGGATGAATCTTTCCATCGCAAAGGAAAATGGAAATGACTTCAACCCGAATACGACATTAATTACCATCGACGGGGCCTCGCATTGTGATGATCTCAGAAGGCCCAAGGACACGGACTCGGCGGCGATAAAGTCTGCCCGCTCGACGTTTCTCGGCTTAGCAAAGGGCTGGCTGAACTAGCCGAATTTGCGAGGCGAAGCCGAAGCAATCTCACGGACTCGAGCTTCGGCCCATGGGATTGCTTCGGCTTCGCCTCGCAAATTCGGGTGTTTATTCTTCGTTTTTCTTCACCCAGCGCAAGAGCGCCGGAACTTCCGTTTGGGAAAGTGCCCATACGACAGCTAGGTTTTCCGACATCGAGAGAATAGTCGGCTCAACCCCTTGGTCTTGCACCATTTGCCGTGCAGCCTTTTCCCTTCGCTCCAGGTTAGCAAGCACTAGGCGCGGAAATCTTTTTTCAATATCACTATCCGACACAAGGCCTCTGCGAGTGACCTCGTGTAGCCATTGAGGGTCCACCAAATAGGGATCTAACTCCAACAGCTCCGCCACCAAGGGCTCAAAGATCTTGTCCTTTAATTTGTTGAACGTGCGAACTTTCAGTTTCCCCTCGTGCAAGTCATCCCATTGTTGCTTCCAAGACAGTAGAAAATTCTGCTGTAAGGCACCGGCCAGCTCCGGATAATTACGCGAGGCTTGCAGCAATTTTCCGATTTCATCCGCCGGCAGAAAAACGTACTGGGGCTTGATGCTAAGACCAACCGCTTGCGCGAGCGCTGATTGCGAAGAGGTGCCGGCAAGAACTCGGATGATGTCTTTCCAGAGCTGCTTTAACTGTGTCGCCTGCAGCGGGGCTCCCTGAAGCAAAGCAGACATGGCCTCGTTGAGCTCATTGGCGCCGGGCTCAAGTGCTTCCCCACCCTTTATGGCAGATTGAATTCCTGTAAAAGCCGTAAAGAGCATGTTCTTTCGATTCGCTTTGCCTAAGGAATCCGTTCTTCGCTGAATACCTCGATTGAATGCGCCAGCCGTCGTATTGAACGTAGGGCTCAAGGAAGGCTCTGCGACGGAAACGGCCGAAAGGCTTCTAAATATTTTTCCGAGGGAATCGGCCTGCGAAAGCAAAGCCATATCCTCCACCGACTCGGAAATTTCCGACACGATGGCCGGCTGAGTCCCGCCCAAGGTCATCACCATACGCGCGAGATCGTTCGCCACCCCCTCTTTATCGCTGCCTGAGAGTTGTTGCAGCTGTGTATCTCCCTGATAAAGCTCCTGCTCGATGAGATTCGCCATTGCGGCACGGGCCGCTTTCGGGCTCAAGAGGGAGAGCTGACCAATCAGAGGAAGGAGCTCGGAAGAGCCGAGTGGGTTTATCCGCAATTGGTTCGGAATCGATTGTCCAAGCAGAATTTCCACACGCCTCGAATTTTCTAGCTGGTTGTTTTTCAGCTGCTGGGCAAATCCATCGAGGCGAAATGGGCCCGTGGTCTTAAAATCCACGCCATTTTGAATTGCAAAGGAAGAAATCGCTTTCGATTCCTCCCGGCAATCGGGGGAAGTCAAATAGGTCACCATATCGCCGTAGTTGTAGTTCTCTCCATTCGCAAAGGAGGTAAGCGAACCGGGGGAAACTCGGCAATTTCCACCCGAGGGTCGCGGACCTGGCCCCGGAGCCGTGGTGCGAGGTCTATCCTCATGCGGAGGAATTTTTACCGGGCTCGGGGGAGTTTGCGCACCGGGCACCTTCGGCGCATTGCCATTGGGTAAAGTCGCGGAGGGAGGCCCGTTCAATTTATCGTGGTCGTGATCATCATCCCCATAGACCGGCAGCATGTGCGAAAGACAAAAATAGAAGAGAACGGTCCTTCTCATTGCGCCTCCTTACTTCCGGAAATCCGCCTTTTAATCCCGCCCCCGTAGGAGAGACTGAATGCTCCGACCCTTGAGTAAATGTGATCCGCTCCCTGAATTGCCTTGATTCGCCAATAGTAACGCCCTGGGTTTTCGAACTGTACCAACAACTGGTTTTTCTTCGCCCGGTGAGTGAGAAATTTCCCAAAATCGGAATCGACACTGATCTGCAGTTCGAATTTCACGTCCGGCAAAGGAACGGGTGTCCAAACTGCCTGCACCCAACGATTGGTCGCTAAATTAAACTCCTTGTTTTCGGGCCTTACCAGGCGAACGGTATAATCCTTGAGCTGATCCAGGACAAATCTCGGCATCACTGTCCGCTTTACGCGCGCGATCTCGAGGGGTTTGGAAAGGGCCTTCTTTAGGCGATCCGAATACTCGGATTGACGAAGCTCCAGACCACCCGGGTCTTGTAAAAGATTGGTCTTCACTATTTTCGGGTAAGGGACCAGGCGAAAAAAGTCCTGCTGTTCTCTTTCTTTATCAGAGAGATCGAACAGTGTGATCTGGATTCCGTCCACAGTAAGTTCATCGAACTGCACCATCGAGTCTTGCTTCAGCTCCAAAGTACGGCCATCTGCAAAGGTGACGACCGCCTGTGAGCCGCGAGGGGTGTATACAATGTCTTGTAGGTAAATGGTTTCTTGCCGCTTCAAATCGTGCCAATGGAGATTTCTTGCATGGCGACGACGCACCATTCGATCCGTGCGAAGAACCCCCACCACCTTTCCTCCATTCACCAAAGTGGATCTCTCCCAGAAGAAGAGCAGATAAAACACGACCACAAGGCCCGCGAGGGAAAGGAAAATAAGAATGCGATCCTTCGGGTCTTCAGGCAATAATCCGCCACCGGACTTTTCAACAATCTCCTGTTCGACGGGGGCCCGTTCGACCTTGGCAGTTTTTTTCTTGTTGCTCTGTTTCGCCATGAAAAGCGTAGTCCTTCAGAATACTTTTCGGAAAAAACCGGTCTTGAGGTGAGCCCTCTAGAGACTTTTTGGGGCAGCGCACCACGAGTGGACACTCGCGATTTGTCACTGAATTCTAATGCGATGCATATTTCCATAATTAAGTGCTTGAACTTGCCACACTTTTTCCGGAGATGAACACTCAACTTCGTGGCATATTTGTTGCTCTTTTACTCGTCTAAGAAGAGCGCTAGAGGCGCTCACGTGTTGTCCCCGACGCGGTTGTTGTTGTTCAAATGTGGTGTGTTTGCGGAGGTGGTTGATGGCTCAGCGGGACAGAAGTCAGGGGTTTGGATTCGTGTACGTGGATATTGGAGCGCTCCTTGCCCAGCGCGATCAGATCAAAAAAGAATTTGCTCAACCCATTGATACGGGAACGAGCCAAACGGCTAATTTTGCGAAGCGGTTGGAATCGAGGCAATCTGTGGCACCAGAGTCCACACCGGAGCATCAAGCCGCTGTCGCGCAGATTCGCGAAAATTTGGATCGATTGCAGAGTCTCCACCATAAACTTCACGCGATGTTGGAAGAGATCAATACTCTCTCTGGTAAGAAGAAATCCTAAGGAATAACGGGTTGGCGTGAGTAGGGAATCGGCGCGCGTTTTTCCTCACCCGAGGCCAGGAACCGATCTTTAGTCTTGGGCTTGCGACAAAAGGCATTTCGACTCGTGTCCCCTGGGCAATACCAAGTATCCACTAACTCTACTTTCGTCCAGCGATAGCCGCCATGATAATGCTCGTATTGATAGGGGTCTAGACTACTCGTTGCCATTTCCACTTTCGTGGGCTTTCCGAAGGCATCGAAATGGCGAATGCGAAGACGATAAGCGCGATAGCTTGCATCGGCAAAACTTCCCCACAACATCAATAGGAAGCAGAAACGCATGTCTCTTTATCGTCTTTTTCCAAAGAACTGCTTAGGAGGTAAAACCGACGAAAGAAAAAGCGTTTAATACGGAATATGTCCTTGACGTGTTTTTGTGTATATCGACGAGTATTTTGGAAACTAGCGTACGAAGCCACGCCCTGTATGACACGTTTGATTATAGGAGCATTATATTTTTGATAGCCCTCTTCAACGGCGTGAGACCGTCTTTGTTTCTCTGGAGGCAACGCAGCGGCCTCCCAAAAACGCATGGTATACATTTTTTATTGGAAGGGAGGCATCTATGGATTGCATTCAACAACTACACGAAGGGGCAATGAGGTGTGCAGCGGATTATCTGAATAGAGAATCAGAGCTTATTGATTACCTGCAAAAATTGGGGGAAAAGAGAGCCTTTATTCGCTATGGGTTTCCTTCGCTTTTCAAGTACGCGGTAGAGTGTCTCAAACTTTCCGATAGCAAGGCCTATGAGCTCATCTCAATAGCCCGGAAATCTAAAGAAGTACCAGAGCTAAAAAGGGCCATTTCTCAGGGA
>JAHFAF010000411.1 GCA_023250715.1 Pseudobdellovibrionaceae bacterium
CTTTGGCAAAAAAGTTCGGGGCCGAGAAAAATCCGTCTTGAATCGTAAAATCGCCAGTCACTGATTCGTATTTTCCCTCACTATTTCCGGGGGAACCTAGCTTTTTCCCCTTGAGCTGTGGGACTTTTCCGGAAATTCCATCGATTGCTTTATTGATGGCTTCCGACGCCATTCGGGCGACATCGATCGTCGCAAATGTGGCATTTACGACCTTCATGTTTCCTTTGGCGTTTAGATTTCCTTTAGCGGGCTCCGGATTAAAGCTTGCTCCACTTGCTTCCATTTTGAAAAATGCTTGCCCGAGCAACGTGTTCTTGAAAAGCTCTAACTGGGAAGCGACGGCCTGCCTGATATCCAATCCGTTCACCTCGGCAGAGAAACGATATGTAGGAACTTTAGGCTTCATCTGGATGGCAGCGGTGGATGAAATAGTTCCATTCCAGAGGCCCATTCTGAATTTATCAATAGTGAACCCGAGATCCCGGAAAGACATCTGCCCCTGAATTTCCGTCATTTTCACGCCGTAGGCTTTTAGCATCGCCAAGTTGTAGGTAAGGGTTGCCTTCGTTGCGGCGGCAATTGGATTGGCCCGCAGGGGATCGAGTGAGGCATCCAAATTTTCTTCTTTTCCCTTAGTGCCACTCTTTTCGGCAGTTTTCGTGGTGGCGGGTGCGGAGGTTCCTCCCCCTTTTTTCTCAGGCTTCGGAAAGTCTACCAGTTGATCGAGATCCATTCCCGTTGAGGTAATCGAAAAATTAGCATTAGGGTTTGTGAAGGAGATCACTTTTCCAGCGGCCTTCAGATCATTACCCGGAGCTTTAAAAGAAAAGTTCAGACTTTCGATTTGATCGGTGGCTACTTTCAAGGAAGCATCGATGCGCGGTTCGGCTTTCAAATTTGGAGCTTTTGCGGTTAACGCTTTCACTCCGGCAATAAGTGCGTACTGTAACTTGTCCGGCAACCCGTTAGCATTTCCTTCCATTGAGGCCGTGCCGGCTAAGTCATAATCCTTCAGCATCGGTACAAGTTCATTCCAGGGTTTCAAGGCGATTTCATTGGACTTGAACTTAAAATCGACGATAGGAGAGGTCTCGGCGCCCAAATTGCTAGCACCCCCTTGAGCGTTCAGAATCGCATTGTGGAATTTCAATTCCATCGATTCGATTCGTGCCGCGGTGGGGCTGACTTTAATAGCAGTGGCTCCGCCAGCGATGATCCCTTTTTTCTTTTCAAAAAGACCTGGCATCAGGATTTCGAGATCATTCAAATCCAGCTTTGCATGAAAAAGCGCTTCTTTGAACTCACCCCCTTCAAATTGTGGCTTTCCATTCGCGCTAAATCGTGCGGGTCCCTTCACGGTGAGGCCCGCCATTTTCGTGTCGAGATCTGCCCATAGCTCTATCTCCGTCGGGCGGCTCATGGAGAGATCTTTTACGATGAAATTTAAATCTTGAACCTTCGTTGAGAGTCCCGTGGTGGCATCCTTATAATCGAGAAATGCATTTCTCATTTCAATCCCGATGCGTGCGCGAGTAGCCATTCCCGGGATTTCTTTTTTAGCAGTGCTTGGTGCAGTTTTACTCTCAGGTGTCGGAGTTTTTGATGCCGTTTTCATGAGCGTCATTGCGTTCATCTTTCCGGTCTTGTCCTTGGTGATGATCACCTCCGGCTTCAACATCTTGAAAGTGATTAACGGGGCTCCAGAGAAAATGGATAGCCACGGGATGTGGAAAAAGACGTCTTTCGCCGCGACGACCTTTCTTCCTTGGGCATCGTTCAACTGAAAGCCTCCCACCTCTACTTTGATTTGTCCCCAGAGTGTCAATTTCAAGGGGCCAAGTTCGAATTTTCCATTCAATTGATCGTTCACCGCTTGAACGATTTGGGGGCGATAACTATCCACGTTCACGAAAAAAGGAATCGTAACGGCCGCAACCACTAGGAGCAGCACCAGGGCTCCAAAACCAATTCCTATCCGCTTTACCAGTTTGCTCGCCGCCATAAATAACTCTCCTTTAAAGATGACGCAGAATTCTAGACCGGCCTAGTAGGCAAAGCAATCGTCGTTGCGAGAAGGCCTGCGAGGCCGACGCGGCAATCTTGTCACAGTCTATTGCTGAACTCGTCTATAGAGAAGTGAGGGCAGGATCATCTAGGCTTTCGCTTCTGCCCTTTTTATTTTTTTCTCTGTTGTGTCACATAGCGGGGTTGGGGTGGGTAGGGTTGTCACGGCTCTTTTTGCCTCCCCCTGCCGCCACAGCCCCGATTGTAGTGGAGATCCCATCGGGATCTCCACGTGAAAAATTGAATTCCCGTTTGCGTGGGAAATCCGGCGCGGAAAAACTATCGCTTTCGGATCTAGGCATTGCGTGGAATCGCCACGGCGGTGGAATTATTTTGCCCGCCGAGAGAGGAGGTGAGTCCATCTTTTCGCCCGGTGGAGTAGGGCACGGAACTGCTTTGGAAGGAATGGAGTGGACCGTCCCTCTCCACCGGATAAGGGAGGAAGTGGAAAATGCGTTTCATTACCCGACAGAATTCCTGGAGGAGGGGATTGAAGGAGAGGTCGATGTCCGCCTCCATCTCAGGGAAGGGCGTGTCTTTCGTCCAGAGTCAGCTCAAATTAAAAGCCAGTCTCCCTACCTTCGAGTCTTCATCCTTCGAATATTGGCTAAGTGCCTGGCGGATCCCCTTCCAGCGACCTATTTTAGACGGGGGCCCCTCTCGATTCGCTTACTCTTTCGCTTCGAGCTTACGAGCAAAGAGAATCCTTTCTACAATCCGATTTCCTTGCAGGAGCCCCCCGTGGTGGCCGGTAATTCCCTCTATTTCGAAAGGAAGGGAAAATTAATCGGGTCTTGGAATTTGGGCCCGTTTGCTGGGTACGGAATAGTCCCCCAAATCGCTATTAATCCTGAATGGCTCTGGGAGAAAGCCCAAGAATTACTGGGTGATAAAGATCGGCCTGATCCTTTGAAAAAATACCGCGAGGATCCTCTTTTTTAGTATTTACGCCCCGCAATAAATCGGGATAGCCTCGCCTCATGCCATCCTCTCAAGAGACCTTGCGAGCCCTGATTTCAGAACGTCGGCCGGGCTGGAGTTTACCGCAGTTTTTCTATCGCGATGAGTACTGTTACCAGCAAGAAATCGAAAAAATCTGGCGAAAATTTTGGCTTTTCGCGGGCCATTCTTGCGAAGTGAAGGCACCGGGCGATTACATTAATTTTGAGTTGGGATTGGACTCCATCTTGTTGGTTCGTCAGGAGGATGACTCGCTTAAAGGTCTCTTCAATACCTGCCGCCACCGCGGCTCTCAACTTACGCAAATGAGCTGTGGCAATGTGAAGTGTTTTGTTTGTCCTTACCATCAATGGTCCTATGGGAAAGATGGAAGGTTAATCAATCTCGGTGGTGCGACGGATGATCTGAACAAAGAAGAGTTCTCTCTCCATAGTTGCAACGTCAAAGAAGTCGCGGGGATGATTTTTCTCTCCTTCAGTTCTGATCCGCCAGATATGACTCGAGCGGAAGAGGAGATTAGGTCCCAGCTTCTTCCCCACGGCTTGGATCGCGCAAAAGTAGCCCACACGGAAACGTTTTTGGTTAACGCTAATTGGAAACTTGTTTGGGAAAATAATCGAGAATGTTTTCACTGTCGTCTGGGTCACCCCGAGTACATTCGAGCGAACTACGACATTGCCTCTCCTGACGACGTGGAAGTAACTGCGGAGATTAAGGCCGTTTACGAAAAGAATAAGGAAAAGTGGCAGGAGATGGGGGTGGATTTGAATCACGCTCAAGGAGGAGTTCCTTACTTTCCCACGCCCGGAAAATGGTGGCGGTCGATTCGAACAGTCTTGCGAGAGGGGTGGGTTACGCAGAGTCTCGACGGAAAACCGGTCTCGACTTTGATGGGAGATCTAAAATATCGCGAGATGGGCACTCTTCGCGTGAGCACCTTGCCGACGCTTTGGAATCATTCCAGTAGCGATCACTCGGTAAGCACGCAGCTAGTTCCTTTAAGCCCCTCTCAAACTAAAGTGAAGGTGAGCTGGCTTGTTCACGAGAATGCGGTCGAAGGAAAAGACTATCAGCTCGATCGCCT
>JAHFAF010000412.1 GCA_023250715.1 Pseudobdellovibrionaceae bacterium
CAAAAGAAGACGCGGCTGATCAATGTGAAAGAAAAACGAATCGTCGCCCACCATGAGACGGGGCACGCGGTTGTTACTTATTTTACGCCGGGAGCGGATCCGGTGCATAAGGTCTCCGTCATTCCTCGCGGTTTTGGAGCCTTGGGTTATACGATGGCGCTTCCGAAAGAGGATCGCTATCTAATGACTCAAGAAGAGCTCATTGCCCGAATAGATATCCTTTTTGGCGGGCGGGTCGCGGAGCAGATTCTTTTCGGTGAGGTTTCCACTGGAGCCCAAGATGATTTGCAAAAGGCCACGGACATCGCGAAGAGAATGATCATGGAATACGGCATGAGCGAGGCGTTTGGGCCACGTACTTTTTCTTCCGATCGATCTTCTTTCATTCAATCGCCCGGCGGGCCGGTGAGTGTTTCCAAGGAATTTAGCGAAGCAACATCTGAAAAAATTGATCAGGAAATTCAGCGCATCTTGGATGACTCCTACGGCCGGGTAAAACGCTTGGTCGAGTCTAAAAAGGGGTTAATCCATCACATTGCGGAGATTCTGACCGAAAAAGAGGTGCTCGAAGGGAAGGATCTTCAGAACATCATCCAAGCTTACGAACAGGGTGGAGAGTTAGATGGGAATCCCTCTAGTGGCGTGCCTTCCCTTTCGCCCCCGGAATTAAGCAATCCGAGTGCGGAAAGTCCCTCATTGCTAACCTGATTGGATGCCAGTATTTTATTGTGTTTCAAATTTTGCAATAGGAGAAGAATCAATGGCTGACACGAACCTGCGCTACTTGGATCGCCGGACTTTTGACCGCTACTTGGATAAAGGTATTTTGAAAGAGGCCGATCTTAAGAGCCACCTGAAAAATCTCCCGGATGATACGGCGAACGCTCAGTGGGTCCAGATGGATCTGCATGACGCCGAGATCAGCGAAGAGGAAAATTTGGGTAAAGATCTCTCTGAAGAAGAGGGTGCTTGAAAAACGAAGGGGTCCCCATAGTCCAAGAGGGACTACCCTTTCTCTTGGTTCTCGCTCTTGTGACCTTGGCTGCTTTAATTGGCGGCTGGGGTTGGCTCGCTCTTCCTCTTGCGCTTCTGACTGGTTTTACAGCCTTCTTTTTTAGAAATCCCGAGCGGCTAGCTCCGGTGGGGTCGGCTCTGGTGGCTTCGCCTGCGGATGGGAAAGTGATTTTCGTCGGAGAGGCGCATGAAGCCGACTTTTTAAAGGACGAGCGCCTTAAGGTCAGCATCTTCATGTCCCTTTTCGATGTGCATGTGAACCGCGTGCCGGTCGACGGTACTGTGAAGGACATGAAATACCACCGCGGTCGTTTTCTTGCCGCTTTCGAAGAGACGGCATCGGAAGAAAATGAAAGAAACGTCATCCTTCTGGAGACCGGCAAAGGGATTCGCTTAGTGATGGCGCAAGTGGCGGGTCTGGTGGCTAGGCGAATCATTTGTTATCCCGGGGTCGGGGCTTTTGTTTTGAAGGGGCAGCGGATGGGTCTAATCCGATTTGGCTCCCGCTGCGATGTTTACTTTCCCAAGTCGGCGGAGGTTTTGGTGAAGGTAGGAGACAAAGTTTTAGGAGGAGAGACTATCCTCGCTCAACTGAAGGATAGCTAATATTTTATGCGCGCCCGGGACCGGAATGCTTACATTTTGGTGCTGCCCAGCATGTTCACCACGGGAAATCTCTTCTGCGGCTTCTATTCTGTCATTCGATCGTTCAATCACGATTTCGAAAAGGCGGCCTACGCGATCATTTTGGCGGGGATTTTTGACCTGCTCGATGGGCGCGTTGCCCGCATCACGAAAAGCACTAGTCAGTTTGGATTAGAGTACGATTCCATCGCGGATGTAGTTTCCTTCGGAATCGCACCCGCGATTCTTGCTTACGTATGGGTCTTACAGCCTTTCGGTAATGTTGGTTTTGCCGCGGCCTTCTTCTTTGCGGCGTGCGGTGCACTTCGCTTGGCTCGCTTCAATACAATTACTAACGAGCTTCCCAAGAGCTATTTCCTAGGCCTGCCGATTCCAGCGGCAGCCAACATGGTCGCGGCGGCGGCGATTCTTTATCACTCCTTTCACTTTGATTATCCTCAGGAAATCATGCTGGTCGCGATGTTTGCGCTGGGCCTTTTGATGGTGAGTAGCATCCGTTATCGGAGTTTCAAGGATTTCGATCTTCGTCACCGCAGAAGCTTTTTCCAGCTGGTATTGTTGGTCCTGTTGCTCGCGGTCGCAGCGGTTCGGCCTGAGATCACACTGTCGATCATTTTTGGTTATTACGTTTTGTGGGGACCATTTCGCGAGGGCTGGTCTTGGGGATATAGAGCCTTGGCCCGTAAGAAGGGCGAAGAGGCGAAAGAGGCACACAATGAAGTTCGATAATCTCGAATCGATCCAGTCCCTGGCGATAGTCGGGGCGACAGGCCTAGTAGGGCAGGAATGCCTAGATATCCTCACTGAACAAAAGATTAGAATCCCGAATCTGAAACTCTTGGCCTCGGAAGCCTCTGCGGGCGAAGGAATAGATGTCGGAGGGGAAGAGATTTTGGTGGAGGCCCTTCGAGAGGATAGTTTTGACGGGATAGAAGTCGCTTTTTTCTCTGTGCCGACGGATGTAACAAGAAGGTATGTCCCTGCAGCGCTCAGCGCGGGAGCCATCGTTATCGATGATTCTTCCGTGTATCGCATGCACCAAGAGGTTCCCTTGATTATCCCCGAGGTGAATGGCGCCACCTTAAGAGATTTTAACGGTAGTCTCATTTCGAATCCCAATTGCTCGACGATTCCGGTGGCGCTGGCTCTAAAACCCTTGCTCGATACTTTTGGGATCGAGCGGGTCGTGGTTTCGACCTATCAGTCGGTATCGGGAGCTGGCAAAGCGGCCTATGAAGAACTCTCCACCCAGGCAATTGCGCTATTGAGCGGCGGTTCGGCCGAGGCGAAGGCGTTTCCCCATCGGATTGCGTTTAACTGTTTGCCCCAGATAGGAAGCCTTACCGAAAACGGAAATACGGAAGAGGAAGAGAAAGTGGGGCGCGAACTTCGAAAGATTCTGCAGGCTCCGGATCTTCGCGTTTCTACGACTGCTGTGCGCGTGCCGACCTTTTGCGCGCATGGAGCCACAGTAAATGTGGAATTTAGAGATGATTTTAAGGACATTGAGGAAGTGCGGGAGCTTTTGAATAATGCCCCGGGCGTGAAAATTCTCGATAATCCCGCCCACCATATCTACCCGACCAATGTGGAAGCGATAGGTAGTGATCCGGCGTTTGTGGGTCGATTGAGACGCGATGGGTCGGTTCGTGCAGGGGTTAATTTTTGGGTTATCGCCGACAACTTGCGTAAGGGTGCCGCGCTGAATGTCCTGCAGTGCCTTCAGACGTTGTATACTTATCGCCGGATGAGCTGATGGATGCGAAATGTACGTCTCCAGATTGAGTACGATGGGACGGACTTCCAAGGTTGGCAGCGGCAGCTAGATCGTCCCACCATACAAGCCTTTATCGAGGACAACTTGGCCGAAGTTTTGGGTCGAAGAACCGTTATTTATGGGGCGAGCCGCACGGATAGCGGTGTGCACGCTCGGGGCCAGGTCGCAAACTTCTATACAGACGGAAAAATTACCCCCGCCCAGTGGCGCTCTGTTTTGAATTTTCGCCTTCCAAAGACCATTCGTATTTTGGAATCCTCGGAAATGCCGCTCGCGTTTCACGCTCAACGAGACGCGCTCGATAAGGTTTACGAGTATCGCATCCTAAATCGCCCCGTTTCTAGCGCGCTCGATCGCAGAGTGCTGTTTTATCCCAAGCCTCTGGATTGGGCTGCGATGCGTGCCACGTTACCGCATTTCGTAGGGACAAAGGACTTTCGCTCATTCCAGGGTGCTAAAGCGGAGAGAAAGACTACCGTGCGCACCATCCATTCTTTCGATCTCTTCGAAGATGCTCCGGGTCTTTACCGGTTTCGAATTTGCGGCAGCGGGTTTCTAAAACAGATGGTGAGAACCATCGTGGGAACGCTATTAGAAGTTGGGGAGGGAAAACGGACGATAGATTCCATTCCGGCTGTCATCGCTTCGGGCCAAAGACAAAAG
>JAHFAF010000413.1 GCA_023250715.1 Pseudobdellovibrionaceae bacterium
GACCGTCTTCCCATTGCGACTGAAAACGAAGAACTCTTGAGAAGACATCTAGGCATGTTCGCCTATGACGAAGCCCACCACTCCGGCGCAAACGATGCGAGCTTGCTCATCCGGGCCCTTATCGATCACCCGGAGTCGCGGGCGCTACTTTACGGAACAACCGCAACCCCCTTACACCGTTCCGGAGGCCTGATGGAGCTCTTCGGCCACCAGTCCTATTGGACTTATCTAGACAACCCCGAGACCTTTTTGAAAGAGGGGGGAAGCTTTGACCGAGAGCTCGACGATATCGTTTCACAACTTTCCTTGGCGATTAAGCGAGGAGAGCTCACTCCTTTTAATAGGACTTACTTCCTAGATGCGAAGGACCTTGCGGGAGAAATTGGACGGCCCCTCTTTCATACGACTAACGGCGGGGGTCGAGGGGCTTCTTATGAAATCGATCCAGTCCATTACGCCGCTGTCGTGAAAAAGTTGAAGCCCCGATTCCGCCAACACAAAAAAGGCTTTCTCGCCGTTAACTCCATCGAAGAGGCAAAGGATTTGACAAAAGTTCTTCAAGCGGAAATTCCGGATAGAAAGTTCGGCGTGTTGCACTCGGAGCTCGATGAATTCTCGAAGAAGGATCTTATTCGCCGAACCCGCCTGCCCTCAAGTGATCCTGAAAGAATCGATTTCCTCGTCACCGTGAGAATGATCGATGAAGGGATCAATATTCCTGAATTCAGTCTGTACATCGATCTCAATCGATCGCTCGCTCCCCGGCAATTCATGCAGCGGGTGGGCCGGGTTCTGCGTCTCGCCCCCAACAAAGAAGGGGTCGATATCGTCACATTAATGCCGATGGATGAAGGATCCTTGAGAGAGAACATTAAGATAGTGGAAGCGATTGCGGATGGAAAATTCAAGGGCGACCACCAAGGAGAAGGCGGCAAAAAAGAAGGGGAGCACTTGGAGGGAGAAGCCGCTCAGGACGAGCTCGACTACAAAAAGTACCTAGATTACATCGAGGAGCTCCGCGATGACTTAAGAGAAAAAGATTTCTGGAATGAAAACGGAAAAGGCGCTCGAGATACGGCAGAAGAGCTTGTGTGGTGGTACGACTCCTTTCCCCACGACGGACAATTGCCGAAACAAGATACTCCCGGGCGGCGACTAACGATCGAGCTCGCCTACGCTCGTGAATATCTTGTGAAACACGGGGGAGATGTTGTGGATTTCGATGCCCGGACGGCCACAGCGCGAGCCATGGCATCTAACCCTCAACAATTGGCAGCCTGGCAACGTAGGGGGAATCCAGGATTTGTATTCGACTCGAAAATGTACGAATCCCCTTTCGTGCAGGCCTGGAGGTACGCGAAGGAGAAGGCGGTGCATGCGGTGATTATCGAGAATGCACTTTATGGACGAGTCCGATCTTATACGAGCTCCAGCACCACGAAAAGCGATCACGATCTTTTTCAGAAAGCACTTCAAAACAGACCGGAGCTTCAAGCAAGGGCAGAGGATCTCTACCGGCGTCGACAGGTGCTTGCCGATACCACGGGGACGGAAGGCAGAGTCACCCGGTGGAAGCGTTTCATTGGAGATGGCCCTCCTCGGTTTCCGACAGAGGAAGAAGACGCAAGTCTACGAAGGCTACTATTCGATGAAATCCGGCTCCACCCTGAAAAGTTTTTGGCGAGTTTAGAGGGCGAGCCGGCTTTATTGCAACTTGCCCAAGAACAAATGAAGGTCCCCGAGAAGAAACGGGACACCCTAGCGACGGACTTGGACGTATGGCTGCAGGCCAATCCCCACTTTTTCAATGCCAGGAAATTTTCAATCACAGTTCCTAGTAAGACCGAGGCCGATCTCCGCCGGGAAGCAAATAGAATGAAGGACCTCTTCGAGAGGAACCGGACCAATTACTCTTTTCTTTCCTCTCTCGCCCCAAAAACACATGAAATATTGCTTACCGAAAATCGCCTGATTTCAGATCCTTTGGATGCCGCAGCTCTCGTCAACTCCTATTTTGATAGCACTAAGGCCGCCACCCTACCGACGAATTCCGAGGCACCCTTCGACCAATTGCTCGTTAGAGTTTCTAGAAAACTCATGAGCTCGGACCGTACGAAGTACACTTATGAAAGGGCTTTGAAGATCGGGATTCGGGAAAAAATTCTGGCCATTCCTTAGTGCGAGTGGACGTTGCCTAGGTTAAGGGATTGAGCTACCATTTGACTCATTGCTCATCTCCAACTCATGAAGCGAATATTTTGGTTTTTCTTTCTTCTTCCCGTTTCGCTTTATGCGGTGCCCGGATTCATTACCTTTCCTTCCGATATCTCATGGCGCCAGCAATCTAGCCCGCATTTCGAAGTGATCTTCCGCGAGGGCGATGACGCCCTTGCCGCGAAAGTTTTGCGTCTGGCGGAGCACACCCACAAGATCTTGAGCCCCGTTTTTCCGGAAGGGCCCGCCTACACGCGCATCGTACTTGCCGACTTTCAAGATTCTACGAACGGCTATGCGCTGAATTTTCCCTACCCGCACATCGTTCTTTTTCTCTCCCCCCCCGAGCCCATCGGCCAGTTGACCTCGCTTGATGACTGGTTATCGTCGATTCTTTTACACGAGTACGTACACATCCTTCACATTTATCCGGCAAATGGCATCTGGAAACCGATGCGATGGCTCTTCGGAAGCTGGGTGGTGCCTAACGGGCTCATGCCAACTCATTTTCATGAAGGCATGGCAGTCCTTTTGGAAACGGAAAAAACTCAAGGGGGCCGGGGGCGGAGCACTTCATTTGAGATGCAAAAGCGCATGGCGGTCGAGGAAGGGAAATGGAATCTCGAATCTCAACCCATGGATCGCTTCGAGGCTTCGCCGGCCACTTGGCCCATGGGCGTGAGCCCCTATTTCTACGGCTACTATTTTTCAAAGGAGCTTTGGGATCGAAAAGGCGCGAAGGGAATTTACCAACTCACCGATAGCTTCAGTTCGAACTGGCCCTATCTCTTGAATGGCCCTCTTAATGAGGTATACGGCACGGACTACACAACACTCTGGCAGGAGATTTACAAAAAGACCGGCGATAAGACCAAGACTGAGATCGAGACGATAAAGAAAACCCCACTCTCTCCCCTCACCTGGCTCACGGACAGTCGCTTTTATCTTTGGGATATCACCCTTTCCCCCGATGCAAAGCGCTTGGCTTATCGTCGGACGATTCCGAGCGAGGGCAATCGCCTTATCGTAGCCGAGGCCGCGACCGGCAAAACGCTTAAAAATATTGAAATTGCCGCTGGTGGAACTTTCAGTCTTTGTTGGGGAAACAAAGAAGGCAGGGATCTCGTCCTCTTCCCGAAATTGAATCGAGACAACCATTATGCCGTGAACTCCATCTCCGGATGGGATCTTGCGAAAGACAAGTCGGTCAATTTCCCGGCCTTGAAACATGTGCACGTCTTTGGCTGCGATAAGGACCTGAAACGTGTGGTGGCATACCAAGAGCGGGCCACCGTCGGTAAAATAATGGATTTCGAATGGGTGAAAATCGATCAGGAGATTAAAACTAAGCGAGAGTGGCCGGTGCCATCGGGTACGTATGTGAGCTCCGTACTCGTTACAGACTCCACCTGGTTCACTTTGAAGAGAGGCCTCAAAACTCAGCTTTATAAATGGGAAGGCGCAGACCCTAAAATGGTCCTAGAGGTTCCCGCCTACCTCTATAATTTGCGTGTCGGCAGACGCCCCGGGGAATTCTTTGCGATTGGGACTTTCGATGGAAGGGACGAGATTTGGTCCATCGATCTCGCGAAGAAAGAAGTCACGAAGGTGGTCGGAGTCTTGGGCGGGGTGGCATCGTTCGATCGCCAAGGAGAGAAATTCTGGATCTCCAGTTACCGAAACGGGGGGTTTGATCTCGCTACAGCGACTCCTATCTCGGGGACGAAGAAAAACCTAAGCCAAGGGAGAATTCCAGAGGAGCGCAATATTGCTTCCGAGGAAGAGGTTAAGCTTTCTCCAGCCGAATCCTATTCTCCGCTAAGTACCCTTTTGCCCCGCACTTGGGTTCCTTCCCTTCTCTTCGTGCCGGACGGAGCTCAATTTG
>JAHFAF010000414.1 GCA_023250715.1 Pseudobdellovibrionaceae bacterium
CAGCACCCGACGGAAATTCAGCATGTCGTAGCGCACGCTCTCGGCATTCCCGATAAAGATGTAGTCTGCATCGTGAAAAGAATGGGCGGAGCATTCGGCGGAAAGGAATCCCAGGCCGCCACCTTCGCGGCCTACGCGGCTCTCGTCGCCCACAAGCTAAACCGCCCGGCCCGTATGGTTATCAGCAAAGACGATGACATGATCATGACGGGAAAGAGAAACCCTTTTGAGAATTCATATAGAGTAGGCTTCGATGCCGCAGGAAGGATATTGGCCCTGGATGTAGAGCTATTTTCTGATGGTGGGGCCTATGCCGATCTTTCCACTTCAATCATGGAGCGAGCGATGCTCCATTGCGATAATGCGTATTACATTCCTACCGCTCGAATTCGTGGAAGGGTCTGCAGAACGAATTTTCATCCCCATACCGCTTTTCGAGGGTTCGGCGGGCCGAAGGGGGTTGCTACCATTGAGCGCATTATCGAGGAAATCGCCCACCGTCTGAAGAAAGACTCGCTCGAAATTAGAAAGATCAACTGTTACGGTCCCGGCAAGGACACGACTCCCTACGGGCAAACCGTTGAGAATAACTGTTTACCTCTCTTGTTCGATGAATTGGAGCGGGATTGCGACTATAAGAACCGCAGAAAAGAGATCCAAAGCCACAATGGCTCGAAGGAGCCTACCTGGCGCGGCCTTTCCCTTACCGCGGTGAAATTTGGCATTTCTTTCACGACTCGATTCTTGAATCAGGGAAATGCGCTCGTGCTCGTTCACCGCGATGGAAGTGTTCAAGTTTCGACGGGCGGGACTGAGATGGGGCAGGGGGTAAATGCGCGCATTGCCCAAGTAGTGGCGGAAGAGTTCGGGGTTTCGCGCGATCAGGTTCGCGTCATGCCGACAGCCACCGATAAGAATGCGAATACCTCGCCGACGGCTGCCTCGAGTGGAACGGACCTCAATGCGATGGCAGCCTTGATTGCCGCGCAAAAGATTAAGTCGCGCCTGGCGCAAGTCGCAGCGAAGGTCTTGAATCTTCCCCACGATCGTTGGGCACGGCAAACGGCCGCCCTCGGAACTGACGAAGAAATTCAGATAGAAGAGGGAAAGATTCTCGACCCTATCCGTTTTCATGAGGGGAAGATCTATTCCGCCGATGAAAAAACAAAAATCGATTTTGCGGAGCTGGTGAACGAAAGTTATCTCAATCGCATTTCCCTTTCCGAGTATGCGCACTATCGATTCCCAAATCTTGCTTTTAATAAGATCACGGGACAAGGAACTCCGTTTCTCTATTTCACCCAAGGAGTTGCCGCCTCGGAAGTTCAAGTGGATAGAGCCACGGGTGAGGTAAAAGTTTTGCGGGTAGATATCCTCATGGATTTGGGCAGGCCCATCAACGAGGATCTCGATCTGGGACAGGTGTGGGGAGGATTCATCCAAGGCATGGGGTGGGTGACGACGGAAAGACTCTTTTACTCGAAGCAAGGTGCCCTTCTCTCCCATGCGCCCAGCACTTATAAAATTCCGAATATCCAGGATACGCCTCGTGTTTTCAAAGCTAGGCTCATTCCCAATGATGGAAACGCGGTGAACGTTCGCGGGTCTAAGGCGGTGGGTGAGCCGCCCCTTCTCTTGGCGCTCAGCGTGTGGACCGCCATCCACGACGCAATTTCACATTTGCCTCCCTACCGGAAAAGGTTTCCTAACCTGTCGATTCCGGCTACTCAAGAAGAAGTGCTAAGAGCCGTGATGCCCGAGAGATTTCGGGAATGGGAAGAAAGATGAGGGCCTTGGATTTTTTCGATAAGGCGGCCGGACTTTATCGGGGAGAGGAGCCTTTTGTCGTCGTAACGCAAGTGCAACAGCGAGGAGAGGCCCCTAGCGATCCGGGGAGTAAAGCCATCATTCAATCTTCCGGGTTGGTGTGGGGAACTGTCGGAGGCGGAAAGATAGAGGCCCGTGCGATTCAGTTTGCGAAGGAAATTCTGACGGAAAAGCAAAGCGAGCCACTTATTCGCGTTTGGAATCTCCAAACAGATATTGGAATGACCTGTGGCGGGGAGGTTACCTTTCTTTTTGAAGTATTTTCCCCTCGAACCTGGAATATCGCCGTGTTCGGCGCGGGCCATATAGCGCAAGAGCTCGTTCGTACCTTGCTTCCGCTCCAATGCCGCCTATGGTGCACCGATTCCCGATCGGAATGGATCGAGAAGCTGCCTCAAGCAGAAAACCTTGATCGGTTGGTGACTTCGGAGCCAGTGAATCGCATCTCTGCGTTGCCGCAAGGAACCTTCTTTGTTGTGATGACCCAGGGGCACGCGACTGATGTCCCCATCTTAGACGCTATTTTTCGGCTCCATTCTAATTCCCCTTATATCGGCGTCATCGGCAGTGATTTGAAGGCCGGAAAAATTAGGCGGGAATTGAAAGCGCGTGGAATCGAAGATAGCTTACTGGAAAGACTCCGCTGTCCGATGGGATTAAAGATAGGAAACAATCAACCGGTGGAAATCGCGATTAGCATCACGTCTGAGCTTCTTCAAGTACGTGACCAAACCACTTAGCGATAGGAAGGCTCCTGATTAGCCAAAACACAATCCACCCGATGGCAAGGGGTCTTAAGAGATAGAGCCAAACCTCTTTACCACTTACCCAAAAGTAGAACCCTGAGATTAAGAGGGAAAGGATAAACCACGGGTCCAAGAGATCGCGGAAAGCGCCCTTCACGGCGGAACCCTCCCTCTCGCGCGGTTTTATCTGCGGAAGTTTTTTTAGTTTACGAACATAAGCTTCCTCGAACATGGCGCCTCCCCACCAGGCTGTCCAGCCCAGAGCGATCGCCAGAACGAGTTTTGCAACAACCACGGCGACGAGAATCTCCATTCCCCACCCGGGTGCAAAGGAAAGTAAACCGCAGAGTTCATTCCAAAGTTTTCCTATTGCTTCCCAAAGGGCCTCCCCAAAAATAATCTGAGCGAGAATTAGGGGTTGGGCAAAGGCCCAAAGGGAAAGAAGCGCCATTCCCATTGCAATTCCCAATGCATTTCTGCCGAAAACTAGCCCGAACGAAAAGAGAAAGCCTTGAACGCTAATCGCCAGCATCGGGGTCAATCGTTTTCCAGCAGGCGATAAAGACTTTAGGATCGAGGCGATAAAGGAGATGCGAGCTGGATGAACAGAGCTATTCCTCGTGGCAAATGTGAGCAAAATTCCCTGGTTCAAGGAAAGTGCATGCCCAGCCAGAGGGAAGTGCAGCGCGTGAAGCAGGCTTCCCAACCCCATCTCGCTGGCAGAAAGCAGGGCGACATAGGTAAAATCGACCATATAAGGATGAATTATCAGAGATTTCATCTCTCGAGGAGAAGTAATCGGATGCCCGATTGTTTTGGGAAAAACTCATCCCTAGTAAAATGCCAATCGGATCGAAGGAGGTGCAAAAACTGGGTCTCATTCCGCCCGTGGGAGATTACGACCCAGGCACGTCGTGCCTGCTTTAGGTCCTCAGCCTGAAAGGCTTCTGCTCGTAGAATTGGGAAAGGAAGCTGTCCTTCCTGAAGAATCGTTCTCGAGATATCCGAGTTCAATAGGATCACATCTCCAGGTACGCCCGACTTTCGAATATTCTGGATGACTTCGTGCCACTGCTCCTTTCCGAAAGAGGGGTCGAAGTAATAGCGCTCGAGACTCCAAAATTGGGAGGCCGCCAAAAGAATTGCGAGAATGGCGGCGGCAAATTTGCCGGAGCGGGCTCCGAAAAAAAAATGCCTGTCCTCAGTAGATGGATTTCCGAACCAAAGTTGAGTGAGGCCGCCCGCAAGGGTGAGCGCGAAAAAGGGGTAGCAGAAAATGAGATAACGTTCTCCGAATAACATTTTTACCGTCGAAAGAATGACTGCGATCAACATAGGGCCAAAGAGAAGAGAGCCAATGAGTCCTCCTGATTTTCCGGAGCGGCGAAGATAGATGATTCCCGCAAGAAACGTCGGAAAGAACGCGGAAAAAGAAAGCAAGAGAACGGAAATGTTTTGTTTGAGGAGTAGACCGATATTCTCCTTCCAGTGTGCATTGGCTAATATTTGAGAATAACCGATA
>JAHFAF010000415.1 GCA_023250715.1 Pseudobdellovibrionaceae bacterium
GGGTGGCGATTTCGCGGCCGACTTCCTTTGCGATTCTTACGATTCTTTCGACGAGCTCGGCGTTGCTTTTGGCTAATCGGCCCTTGGAGTAATAAATATTGTCTTCGAGACCGACGCGGACTTGGCCGCCCATTACTACGGCATGGACAGCGAGAGGTAGTTCAAAACGGCCGATTCCAGCCACGGCCCAGGTGGAATGGGACGGGAGTTGAGAGATGAGATAACTCAAGCCCGCAACTTCTCCCGCCATGGCCCCAGGGACTCCCAAAACAAATTGGCAATGGTAGGGCGGCTTCAGCATTCCCTCTTTGATAAATTTCTTTAGCGTATCGAGATGGCCTACTTCGTAAATCTCGAATTCGGGCATGACCTTAAATTGTTCAAAAGCCTGAGCCAACCCCCGCATCTCAGCAAAGGTGTTGACGAAGATGTCTTCGCCGAAATTGATCGTACCTAAGTTAAAAGAAGCCATCTCGGGCTTCAACGAAAGCGGCGCAATCCGCCGTTCTATTTTTTCACCGACCGCTCCACCCGTGGAGAATTGAATAATGGGTTTTGGGCCAGAGATTGCCCGAATGGCTTCAAGGGATCGGCGGAAATGATCGAGATCCTGGGAGGGACTTCCCTTTTCATCGCGCACGTGCAAATGGATGACCGAAGCACCTGCGGAGACACAATCCTTGGCGGCTTGAGCCTGCTCTTCGGGAGTTGTGGGAAGGGCAGGGCACTTTTCCTTCGAGAGCTCCGCTCCGGTGATTGCCACTGTGATGATGAGTTTTTCCATGCGAAAAAGAATACCTTTACTGATCAATCGTCGGCAAGGAGTCTCCGCCACCTGACTCACCACCCGCTCGAGCGCGACGCGATTCCTGCAAGGCCTGACGGAATTGCATGTCGTTCTCCAGGCGTTGGGCTTCCATGTATTCGGTAAGAAGCGTTCTGGCCGCGTCGTTCTCTTTTTCTACATCCAGCAGGAAGTAGCCCAAGGAAATGCGGGCATAGGGATCGCTCTTGTATTTCTTTGCCAGATCCACAAGCCCATCTTTTGCTGCGTCAATTTCTCTGTTTTGGAGTTGAGCGACGGCCATTCCGACTTGTGCGGTGACGTCGTCTGCGTCGAGCCCCAGGGCTTTTTCGAAGTGTTTTTTCGCTTCAAATCCGTTTCGAGATTTTAGTGCCACAAAGCCCAAGTTCAAAAGGGCTTCCCGAGGAGCGTCCATTTGAAGCGCTTCATTGAAATCGTCCATCGCAAGGGATTCTTTGCCTTCGCTAAAGGCCACGACACCTAAGTTATTCCAAATTGCAGGGTTCTTCACACCGCGAGCAACAAGGGAAAGCCAAGTCACTTTTGCGGCCGCTACATTGCCCATTTCCCAGTAGGTGAGGGCCAATAGATTATGAAGAGCCGGATTGCTCGGATCTTTTTGAATCGCTTCTTGCACCAAGGGCAAGGCCCTAGGTGCTGAGACTAATCTCAAGAGATTTAGGAAGGAGAAGGAGGATCCTTTTCGCACGTCCGCCGGCTTTTCCGAGTCGAAGCTGTTTTTCAAAATCTCTTTTCTCTCGTCGGCCAGTGCACGGTAGGTCAAGAGCATGGGTTGGCTTCCCGAGGTCTCTCCGTTTCTCGACCCTTCGTATAGAACCGGGAGATCGTTGTTCAAGGATGAGGGCTGCCGCTCCGGCGTACGAAAAAAGCCAGCTGAGAAGAAGGGATAAGCGTAGTTCTTGATATTGCCGGTCGCGACCTTGCTTTCGCCCTTCGACGGGAGAATGAGCGCCAAATGTAGGGACGGGAGATAGAAGGTGCGAACAAGGGGATAGCGCGACGGCTCTAGCTCACTGGCCAAGGAGTAGCATTTCGGCGTCCAGCTCGAGAGAAGATTGAACTCTTGGGATTTATCGAGACACTGCACCGCCATGGCGAGCGCTTTTTCATTAAAGGGCTTTACCATCTGCTTTTCGATCTCTGCCCGGTATTGATCCACCTGCTCCGCGGAAAGCTCCGCGGGAACAGGTGCCTGTGCGACTTCTAAGGCCATCGTACGGTACGTGGTCGCGGTTTTGTAGATAGCTCCTAAACCCCATTCGCCGCTACCCAAGTTGACGACGTGACCGTAGTCTTTCTCTAGCTCCTTCAGCATCGCGAGCTTTCTCTGTAAATTCACCTCAAGCTGTCTTTGTGGGAGGGCAAGTTTTACACGGGCAAATTGTTCTTCCTTTAAGTTGGTATACCAGAAAAAAAGCTTGGAGAGCGCTTCGACCCCCTTCGGAGTGGCGGTGATGTCCTTTTGATTTCTTTGCGCGACTTTCAACGCCTCTTCCATCACTTTAACAGGCAGGCGGCCACCATTTTTCTGGCCGCTCACTTCAGCAATCTTGAGAGAGTAGGTGAGGTAATCGCTGAAGGAGACTCCTCTCGCCGCGCGGGCTTGGAGGTAGTGATTCAAAAGTTTATCCGTCGCGCCAGCCGTTTCATACACATCGATAAGATCTCTTTCGACGAGCTTTCCGTCTTGAGGATAACTTCTCAAGTAAGCAAGCATCGTAACTTCCGCTTTTTTCAAATTGCCACTGCCCCAGTAGTAAAGACCGGCGATACGTAAGGCCACTTTAGATTGAGCGTTTCTCGGATATTGTGTCGAAAAAAGTTCGAAGTGAGTTGCCGATTTGTCGAAGTTTGCGAGGTTTTCATAGGTCTTTGCGACGCTGAGGAGCATGTTCTCGCGCAAGGCGCTCTTGGGGAAGCGACGCAGGAATTTTTCTTGAGTCTCCACTGCCGCGACAAGAAGGTCGGCTTTCGCATAATCAATACCCGCATTGTATAGAGCCTTTTCGAAAAGAGCTTCATCCTGTTGCCCATACGCTTTCGTGTACTCGAGGTAGGATTCCGCAGCGGTCTTGTACTCGCCTTTGCCCTCGATAAGCTGGATGCGCTTAAGCTCGGACTTGCGTAGGACGTCGGCCACTTCCAACCGGAAGCCAGGCTTATTCATCTCTTTCGTTTCTAGGAATTTCTTGCACGCGGCAATGAGACGAGGGAAATCTTTTTTGCGGTTCAAGATATCGAGAATGAGGTTCGCAGATGGGTAAGCTGTGGTATGGCTCGGGTAAGTCTGCACGAGCTGCCAGAAGCTTTTGTAGGCTTTCGTAAGATCGTGGTGACTATATTGCAGGTAGGCTTGAGTGTAGAGCACGTCCGCTGCGTCTTTTGCTTTTGCAAATTTATCCAAGTACTCCGTGGAAATTTCCAGAAAGCGACTCTCCACCTCAGAGTAGGGAATTTCTTCGAGCGTCTCTTCTTCTTTTGCTTTGAGCTTTCCCGTCGACTTCGAGTCAATCGCGGTCAGGCCCTGCTTCTTACGATCCAAATTCAGCTGGGTATCTAAGGCGGAGAGGGCGTAACGAATGGCTTCGGGGCGCAATTGGCCGGCTCCATTATCCTTGTAAACAAACCAATATTGTTCGGCTGCGGGTACAAATTGAGACTGCTTGTAGAGAATCTCCGCGAGGTAGAAACGAACTTGGGAGACTTGACTCGAGCGAGGGAAAAACTCGATGTACTTCGCGTAGAGCTGTTTTGCTACATTATAGAGATTCTCGTTCTTTGTTTTTTGCCCCTCTGAATGGTACTGAAAAGCATATTTACGAGCGCTTTCCTCAAATTGCTTTTGCGCTTCTTGCACGACAGATACATTGGAGGAATTAATTTCATACCAGTTCGAATTTTCAAGATAGCTCGGGAAGCGGTTGAAGAGCCGCTGCACGCTGCCTGCCGCATCCCCTCGTAATTTCAATGCGTCGACAATGGCGATTTCGTATGCGGGATTCTTGGAGTAGTTCGGATCCTTTTTCAAAAGCAGGTCATAGAGAGTGATCGCGTGCGGGTATTGGCCAGCCTCGAAGTAGAGCTGCGCCATGGTCTCCAAGCCCGTGCGAAAATAGGGGTCTCCGTGTTCTTGGAAGAAGGCCACCGATTCATTCACAAGCTTCAAGTCGACGAAGGGCAGGGTGATATCGCGTAAAGCTTCGTTGCGCACCTTTACTTGAGTTGTAGCGCCTTCCTCCTGCATTTCGTTCTGGA
>JAHFAF010000416.1 GCA_023250715.1 Pseudobdellovibrionaceae bacterium
TATCAATTGACTCCCACTTGAGCACGTAAAACGCGCCGTCGTAAAAATACGAAGCACATTTTCATTGGAGACTAATGACTTCCAAGGCAGACCTCTGCTCAATTGCACCTTTTTCTAGATAGGGTAACGCTTACGGCTTTTGTTTTATCGACACGAATCGGTCGGCCTCGCTATCTTTAAATGCGAAGTCGCTCGAAATGTTATTACCTTCACTGTCGATGATGACCAAGGCAAACGGATTTCCCCCGCGCCGGTTCCAACCCTTGAATTCACCGGGCGCTAGCGTGATCTGGTATTGGTCTTGAGGAAGAGGATGCGGATTCTCCACAAAGCCGGGCTTCGGGTCCACGCGCACCTCTCTCCAGAACTCGATATCACTTTCATCCGCAATTCCAGAACGACCTTCCTGAGGAACCGAAAAATAGATCTTGATTGTGATAGGCGCTGAACCCTCGTTCTTGAAGCCGAGTTTCTCCCACCCCTTTGCCTGAATCTTATGCGCTCCGCGGGGAAGTTTCTCAATGTGTGTGGGGGGTCTCGAGTCTGCAAGTTCAACTTTTTGTACGGTTTCATTCTCTTGCGCGGCTAGTGCTTGTCTTATGCCGGGGATTTCAAGCACCTCCTTATTTAGGGCGTCCGCAACTATCTTAGAGTTCTCGTCCTTACGCAGCCATTCGTAAATTCCCGCATAAACTCCGTGCGAGTTGATTATTTCATTAAAGTGTTTATCCGATTTTTCTTTACCCCAAAGGCGTTCCATTGCTCGCATTTCCAGCCAGTTCACCAGCATGTGTTCTTGGGTGCATTGCGCTACGGGCTTTGGTGGAAGGCAACCAAGGTTTCGAGGGTTTACTCCGGGTACTTGACCCAGATTCAGTCGCTCTGTAATACCCGGTACCTTTTTCTCGAAGGCCTTCATTATCTCGGCCTTAACTATTTCCGCAGTGGAGTGATTCTGCTTACTATGAATAATCGAGTGAAGCTGTTCATGAATCAACGTGGCTACCAAGTCATCCTCTGTTTGTTTGAACATGGGATTTAGAACGATAGTTTTTCCAGATTGTGAAAATCCGGTTCCGATCATTTCCACGTCCTTAATGAATAGGTACTCTTCAAGCCCCCTACGGCGAAGCTCCGGGTCTTCAAGTGCTTTTTCGAGGGTTGATTTTGCTTCATCAAGGCGTTGGTTAATTCGCTCAGCATCCTCCGCACCCGCGGGAGTCAATTCAGCACGCCCAGTTGCCGTATTAAACCGCATTACCTTGGTTTCAGGAGTCACAGGAGCTGTTCCAATTCTAACGGAAGTGGGCTGAGTATCTCGCTTGCCCGCATCCCCGTGGAATGCGCCTAGTACATCTACAGTTAGTATAAAGGCGATGAGCACGGCGATCTTCATGAGCCATTAATTGTGCAATTCATTCGCCATTACCTAAATTGCAGCCGCTTTTCCTTTTCACCCACTAGGTAATGGATTATTAGGGTCTTTACGGTTGAGGAGGAAAGAAATGCGCTATTCTTTAAAGGTACTTGTTTTAGCTGGGTCCATCGTGGCTCAAGTCGTATCGGGCCAAAGCCCCGCAGAACTCCTGAGTTATCAATTCAAAAACGCCCAAGAAAACCCAGGTGCCGAGGTCCTAAAGCTGGGAAAACTATGGGACTGTTATTTTATAAACGTTGATGATAACCGAAGCTATTCCTCTAGCTATAAATTTACGAATTTCAACGGCATTATTCGCGGCACATATAGTTTCACTAAGGAACATGCTTATTTCTACACAGACCAGGGATTAATGGCGCAACTGAATCGTTTTATTCGTTCTTACCTTCGCATGGCGGTAGATAGTAGTGAGGACCCTACCACTCTTTAAATAGATAAAGGGTCAGATGGCTCGCTGAAAAGGGCTCCGGCCTCGGATTATTAAAAGAACACAACCCTCCCACGACCTCTTTTCCAAGTTTTTGACGGTAGTACTCCACTATTTGGGGTTTCTCGCGTTCACACTCGCCGTGAGTACGGTACTGATTTACGAAGGGCTCACCATCGTCTCCCGGGACGATACTTTCAAAGGTCTCAGCGCCCGGCTTGATTCGAAGGTGATAAAGGCTTGCATAAAAATCCGAATAGTTCCACGCGCAGAACCAAACAACGCGATTCGAGAAGCTGGAAGAGAAAGTTCGTTCGGCTTCGGCCCGCTGCTGCTCGCAATCTTTAAGACTGGGCATCTTATACGGACGCGAATCACCCTGAGTGGGCGCGGCTGGCCCCACAAGATCGGTTTTGACGAGAAACCATCGCCTTTTAATGCCTTCGGTAGACCACCCTGGGGGAAGAAGAATTCGAACCCAAATATCGGTGTCATAGTTTCGAAGCTCAGGCGGAGCATCCAGGGCCACATCAAAAACGGGAAGTCCCGCCAGTTTTGCCTGAGCGAGTATTCTCTCGGCCAGGACTTTGCGTCCGGGAATTCCCCCGTCGTCTATCCGATAACTTAAACTTCTCAACTCCTTCTGTGGCGTCCCCCTCGATAAAAAAATAACTGAGAAGCGGGGATCAAAAGAGTCCTCCGAAGACATTTTAGTCTCGGACCTCTCAGCACAGTAGCTGATTCCAGGTTGCAGACCCGTGACGTCGCGGAAGAGTTTTTCTTCCTGCTCGAGCGTCCTTCGACAGGCTTCATGAGTTCGGTGCAGGGGCCAAGGATCGCTTCCTACGAGATCCAACGGTTTCTCGGTGACATACCGGAGTTCTATATCGGCGCTTGAGGCTGTCTGCCTGATACATCTTGTCGCTACTACCTTGACTTCAAATGCCGCCGAAAAGTTTTGCCCAACATGATCTGCAGTCGTCTGACAACCTCCAGCAGCCTTCGGAAAACCGGAAAGGGTATACGTAGAGGAACTCGGACTTGCGATGGCTCGGACGGACAGGAGGACAAAAACCAGGATGATAGGCTTTCTCATTCGCCCCCCTTTTCGATTCGAAACCGTTCTGCGCTATGAACTGGGGGCGCGCCGATAATGGGAGAGGGTACGTGGAAGAGGTCGAGTTCCTCGCGAGATGCCTGGCGTCCAATCCAAAAATGCTCCGAATCCCCCCCGGATTTTGAAGCTTCCACCGAAGTCTTGGAAAAACCGAATCGCCCCGTATAAAAATCATAACTTCCGTCATTAATTGTCAGATTTCCGGTCACGGGAGTCAGAATCATCGAGCCGCGCAGAAAATTTGGAAAGAATGGATTTTCCGACGCGGTCGGGGGCTTTATTCCGGGCACGATTGCAAGCTTGATTAACCACTGCCCGTCTTTGTAACTGGGAAAAAGATTCTTGGAACCGCGGTAGAGTCCACTTAAGGGAAGCATCGTCCTTGCCTCAGGGGGGAGTGGTAGCGCTCCTCCTTTTTTCAGCTCAAACGGTCCCACCCGTCCGTAGATTGCAGAATACCAGATGCCACGAAGCACATCGCCTTCCACCTTCGTAATCTGAATGATGGCATCCATATTTGCATCGATGCGCGAAAGAACCAAGCCGCTTGCTCCAATTAAAGGATGTGGGTACGCCTTCTCCGCGAATCGATAGGGAATGAGCTCAGAGGAATCAAAATCTCCGAAATATAGCCGAGCGTGCGCGGAGATTTTCGCGCTATCTTCGGCCTGAAATACATTCAACTTAAGATCGGCTCGTTGATAGACTCCCAAGCCTTCATGGAAAACAAACCCTGCATACTCGCCAGGTTGAAGAACACCAGGCTTCGTGAGATCGGATTCTCTCTCTTCGAAAAAAGGCTTTTGGACGGTCGGACCGAGCTGCCGAGGCGCGGTGCCACTTGTCGATGTCTTTTCAAAGTTACACCGTCGAAGGTCGGCTTCACCCGGTTGAAATGTATCGTGAGTCAGACATTCAAGACGATTCCCCAAAACAGAGCACTGATACGTGCGGTTCTTGCCAACAAGACTCAGCTGTTCTTTCCTCGCAAAAAAGTTGTAAGAGCCTCGAGTAAATCCGAAATTGATGCAAATACCATCCTGACAGAGAGTCGAAAGATTAGCGACGACGTTGTACCCCGCAA
>JAHFAF010000075.1 GCA_023250715.1 Pseudobdellovibrionaceae bacterium
CTTCCAGCAACGCGGGCCAAGAAAACCTGCTTTCAGTATAAGGCTGCCCTTTGCGAGTTTTATTCATTTCTCCACGAGCGGCATGTCAAGGAATGTCACATCAGCCGTCGCCATATTGAGATTTGGCTCTCTAGCCTTGAGTCGCGCGGATTAAAGCCGATGAGCCGGGCGCAGTACATCATTCGAGTCAGAAGTCATTTGGAATGGATGGCGGAACACGGCAATCTGAAAAAAGATCCCCGCCACCTTATTCGAATTTGTGATATCCTGAAGTGTTCAAAACTATTACCGCGGCCATTTCCTCCTGATCTCGATCGTGAAATTCAGAATAGCCTATGCCAATCCGAAGACCTCTTTTCAATGGCAGTCCTACTTCTCCGTAGAACTGGCATCCGCATTGGAGAATTGATCAATCTTCCCTGGGATTGCGTAAAAAAAGACCACAACGGAAATTGGTCCCTCAAGGTGCCTCTAGGAAAAATGCAAAATGAGCGATTAATTCCGCTCGGTGATGATACCGTAACGCTTCTGAAGAAAATACAGACCGAGTCGCGAAAAATATCGCTCGAATCGGATCGGCTCATCCCAAATCGATTCAAAGATGTAACGCTCTACTGCAAGCTCAGAGACGTGCTCCGGAATATCGCCAAGGACTTGAACACCCGGGAGGCGCTACAACCGCATCGCATGCGTCATTCGTTCGCGACGGAGTTGCTAAATGGGGGCATGAGTCTTTACAGTCTCATGACACTCCTGGGGCACCGAAGCATCATTACGACACAAATCTATGCCGAGGTCGCTCAGGAAACCATCCGAGGTGAGTATTACCAAGCGCTCGATAAGGTCACTGCCAAATACTTACTGCCCCAGAAATCGCCTCTAGTCGAAGAAACTTTGGAACCGAAGCAGGCGTTAGCCGATACGATTAGCTTGCTCCAGAAAACCTGCAACGAAGCAAAGCCGGAAAAACAAAGAAAACTCCGGCTTCTCATCAAGCGAATGCATCGCCTGAAGTCCGAACTGGATGATTTTGCGAAGGCCGTTTCAGACCTTTAGGACTCGAATGTCCCGTGTAAATTGGCCAGATAATACAAAAAAATACTTCTAGGCGACGCATTTTCGCCGAAGGCCAAGGCCAAAGCGACCGCCTAACTGGCGAGCCCCGGGCCGCAAGGCTCGGGGCCTTCTAACAACTCTTTAGGAGATTAGTAACATGAAGAATCTTAATCCAAATATCCAAGAACGACTTCTCAAACTTGCCCGCAGACGGACGGTTCCTTTTTGCTATTCCTGCTACCAAGAGGTTTTAACCAACCACTGCCCCAAGTGTTTTTCCGACGATTTGTTGGTTTGTCTCCCTGGAAGCGGGATCGAGTGGGGCCTGACTTGGGCTATCGAACAATTGATCAAGGATAACCTCACACCGATGAATGTGTCTGATGCATTCGATGATTCTGTTTCTCAAATTTTTCCAGAGACGACCACCCTTGGATGGATGCTGGTCGATACAGTTCGAGCGATGAAAGACTACGATCCCGTGAGCTGGGAAATCGCACAAAGTGAATGGCTCATGAATGACGAAAGCGAAGGCTTGATCACAACTTTCGATAATGGCAGCACGTACTTTTACACTTCCGATATCGAACAATTCCTCGATGAAACAGATAAGGAAACCGAAGACAGTTACGATGAATCCTTTAGCGGAATTCAATGAATCCACAAAATGGTTCTCCCATCTTTCAGCGTCAACAATCTCGCACACTGGGAGATAGCTCTCGGGTTCACGGGCGTAAAGAGTCAAGCCCGCTCCGCAAGCTACGCGGCGCCTACGGCGCTCTTGACGCCCGCGATCCCGGAGAGCAAAGACGGTCACTAAGGAAGCTCCAAGGGGGAGCTTCCCACCTACGGCTTGGGCAATCTCAACCCTCGAACAATGCCCATACCCATCCGAGATTCAAGGAGACAATCCTACTATCCGGGGTTTCGGCACCCAGAAAGACATCGCATTTCCGAAAACATTTTCAAGCTACCCGCTGTGGCAATCGGCGTGGGTCGAGCATCACTATACAGCAGGTCAACCGATCGCTCCCGCGAGATGCGGGGTGAAAAAAATAGCGGCTTCAGCGAGATTTTCGCTCGCTGAGCCGCTGAAATTTCATTCGATATAATCAAACCCCGAAACGTTTCTGCCGTGTAGCCAAACCGTAGCCAAAAAATAGCCAACTCGGGTAATGATGGGTAACTTCGAGTAATCTGGAGACCGCCGGACCGCTTGAAAACAGCCTCAGAACCTGTATTTTTTTCAATTAGTTAGTTTATTTGAGACCAAGTTGGGCTGAATCGTTTGGAGCGGGAGACGGGGTTCGAACCCGCTACCCTCAGCTTGGAAGGCTGATGCTCTAGCCAAATGAGCTACTCCCGCGTATTGGCTAAAAGACAAGTAACTCAATTGTTTAGCATGAGGGTCTCGAATTCGTCTACCTCGAAATAGTTGCGGGATTGGGCTCTACACGCTCATTTGTGCTCGCAAACCTAGCGGAGCCCCAGTTTCTTCTCTATCCGGGTGAGGATTTCCTCCCGTTCCCGGTCCGAGAGGCTTGAAGAGTTTCTATTCACCGTCGTTTGGCTGTCGCCATGGTCATTCACCGTAGTACGCCCCCGTCCATAATTGTTTACGGTCAGATAGCTATCCCCGTAATTGTTAATCGTCGTATAGGAAGGGCCGTGGTTATTCGTCGTAGAGTAGGTCGTCCCGTAGTTGTTGTGCGTAGAGGAAGTCGTTTTTCCCTTCTGCCGATCGTATTCTTCGGGGGTGATGGGGTTCCCATAGGCGTCCCAAAAATACCTTTTGGTCCCATTCCCTTCCAGGCGGTATTGTTGGCCACGATAAACTCGGCGAATATTCCCGGCATCCGAACGAAGGTAATTAGCGGCGAAGTTGGTTACCGAAAAAAAGGCAAGCAAAAGAGTCAGAACTTTCACAACGTCCTCCAATAAGAATTCCAACCCTTAACGATCGGTTAACCTTAATGGGACGGATCGTCTAGCAAAAAAGCCGTTGCCTAAGCAGTTTTAAGTTTCGATTCGGTCGCTAACACGTAGTTCCGCTCCCTGGCAGAGTCATTCCGCCGGTCGCTTCCCCATTGCCTTGGTAGTTGCAAAGGTGTTTCCCGTGCAATCTCTTGTCCATAAGCCTCCAACAAGTGATAATGCTACGCATTTTATTTTCCCTAAGATGGCGTTAACGGCTCGGTGTAACTGCGGGTGGGAAGAGTTGCTTAGCCATTTCCACTTTGGTTTACTTTCCGCAATTCAAAGTTGGGGGGGAAAAGATGGCAACGGCGGGCAGGCACTTTCTTATACTCATTTTACTTTCCTCTGAGGCCTTCGCCTCTCCCTCGGCGGTATTTATCCGCAGTAGAGTCTGTGGAACCGATCAAGGGATTTCGAGCTCTGGTGTTCTTCTTAAATTTATGGGTAAGCCGTACGTCCTTACGAGCCCTTGGGGAATTCTCGAGGAAGGGACGGGAATTTGCCACGAGGTCAAAGATCCCATTACTCATCAAGTTCATCCGGCCAAGCTAGCCGCACTGGATTGGGGAGCGGGATTTGCCCTTCTTGAAACCCCTGAGTTAGTGCCCACCGAGGACCTGGAGAGTTTCACCGGTTTTGTCCCTTCCGCTTCGAGCGAAACAGTCCAAGGTTTCGAAGAGGGAACGCTGCTGGAAAAGAAAGCCCGCATTATCGCCGCGAAAAGTACGCGCCACCACCTGCCTAGTCTTCCCTTCTCCTTTGAGCTCATCTCCGATCGAATTTCCAATGCCTACGTGGGCGCTCCGGTCTACGGAAAAACTCTCGATGGTATTGTTTCGAGTCAGTGGATCGAGATCGTCCCTGGGGCGCACGCGAGAATTCGTGAATGGAAAACGGAGAGTAATGAAAGGCCGAATCAATTCTTCGTCGTTCCCATTGGGCTCATTCGACAGAGGCTCGCCGCGGGGCTTCCCCTACGGACAAGCTTTCAAGCGACGGCCGCGAAACTGAAAAACCGTAATGCGATCTATTTCGGAAAATTCTTTTTTGAATCCGAGTGTCCGGAGGGGGCGGGGCTACCGCCAGTAGACGGGATCGGGCCTATCGGGGGAGCGGAAGGGGTCGGTACGGGCGGGGTAACAGCCGGTATGGAAAGTTGTAAAATAGGAATCAACGCGCAGGGAGATGTCTCTTTGCAGGCTCCAGATTTTTTTCCGAAAGATTTCGCAAAAGACCTTGAAACAAATATTAAGAAGGGCCTCTTCATTCCCTTCTTGGGGACGAGAAATGCGGGAGGTTATATCGATCGAGTCTCTTACTTCTCCACCCATGATTTTTTTACGGAGCTCGTAAGAGAAAAACGCCAATGGATCCTCATGGAGAAGAATCCACCTCCTGGTATGGGGACCAGCGCGTTCGAGCAGCTTCGGCGAGAAAATATTCGCTTCAAGGAGGTCTTGGAAAAAGCTTATCCTTTGATCAAGGCCCGTGAGGACGATCGAAAAGACTTCCGCTTTCTTTACACCCACTCTATGATCGTCGAGTCCTTGAATTGGAAATTCATGGAGAGGAAAGACTGGCTGTCCGTAACCAGTAGAACCTTTGCCAACGATTTTGTTCAAGGTGTCGAATACGAGGGTAAAAACCTCAGGCTCATCCTCAAAGAGAGTGCCGAGAAGATGGAATCGCTTTTTCAGGAATTGGGGGGATGATGAATTATATATTTCTGTTAATGGCATTTTGCGGATCCCTCTTTGCGGCGGATGCTTCATTAATTCAAAAGTCAGTCGTGAAAATAGTTTCGAAAATGCAGGGTCTTTCGGCGGAACTGCGAGGGAGTGGTCTTCTTTTTTCTAAGGATGGAAAAAGATACGTTCTCACCTCCGACCATGTGGTCGCTCACGGCGAAACCTTCATCACCACGGAAGCCACCAATTCCGTGAGCGGAGAACAGCTCGTCTTGAAGTTTCTCGCGTCCGAATGGGGAAATGGGTTGGCCCTTTTGGAGGTTCAAAAGGGATCTCAGGCGGAGAATGCCGTGTCTTACCAAGATATTTTGGGGGAACCTTCGACTAAGGTGGGCGATTCGGCCTCCTTTTATGGTTATCCCTTTGAGTCGGATGCGTTGACGGAAGAGACAGAGGCCAAGCTTCTCAGCTTCGAGGCTAGTGTTCCGTATTTTGCTTTTTCTCGCAGCCTGGTGGAGCTTGAAGCGGCAGTGGGAGAATTCGGAATGTCCGGAGGGGCGGCCTTCTCGAATCAGGGGCAATTCCTGGGTGTCCTTGCCTATCAGAGGATTTTGCAGCCGGAATCGACGAGAGAGAACCGCGTTTATTCAATCCCACGAAAAATTGTGCTCCCTTGGCTCGAGAGCTATTTCAAGGTTACCACTAAATTCATGCCCTATTTCTCCGAGCCTTGGTTCGGGCAAGGGGATCCGTCACAGCTCCTCCTCACGAACGACGGTCTTCTGTTAATGTTTAGGAAGTTCGATGGGTACTTTCGAATGGGAATTGGCCGCACCGAACATCTTATGATTCTCCATGATGGGCCTTCTCACCCCTATGAAGATCCAAAAGGGTTCATGAAGCTGTTTCGAAAGTTCATGAAGGACAACCCGCTTCGCCCCTCGGAGTTTGCGATCGTAGATAGGGCTTCCGGGAAAGCTATGCTGAAAGAGATTCATTATCCCGCGCAGGTCTTCACGAGCTTCGAAGAGCAGGCCTCGTCTTTGTTTTTCGTCTTGGGTGAAATGCACGAGGAGAGATATGGCAGGATACACCCGTTGATTGAGCGTCTGAATAAGGAAAGCGTGGATCTTGCCACGGCAATGAAAGGCTCTTCTTCTCCTGAGTGGGTAAGTTTTTCAAAAGATATCGGCTCGCTTCTAGACTACTTGAAAAATATACCCGCGAAGCCTGGCGACCCAGGGCCGGCCGGATCGGGAGAGTTTTTTACAGCTCCTTGGGTAAGTCACGTGGCTTTTCAAATTGAAGAGAACGCTAAACTGGGAGGCTGGAAAGACGTAGAAAGCAAAGCTGCCGATCTTGCAAAGCAGCTTAAGGCATCATTGCAGGAGCTAGTGACCAATCTTCATGCCTGGGAAGTGAGGCCCATCACTCCCGCTTTATGAGCTCTTGAATTTTCCCGCGAAGCCATCGCTGCGCGGGATCTTCGTGGGATCGTTCATGCCAGAGCTGGTGAAATTCCAGCGGGGCGAGAGGGAAGGGTAGCTCTAGGACTTCGAGGTCCAGGTGGCGCGCATAAGTTTGTGCAATTCGACGAGGCAGGGTCACTACGTACTGCGATTCAATGATTATCCAGGGCGCCATCAAGAAATGGGGCGTGGAGACACAGACATTTCGCCGCATTCCCTTTTTTGCTAGGAGTGTGTCTACTGTTCCGGAGAGTCCGCCCCAAGGGGCGACGATTGCGTGTTTGGACTCGGAGTATTCTTTTAGAGTGATCCCCTTCTTTTTTCCCTTCAATGGTTTTCTCAAGCAGACGAAGTCTTCGGTGAAAAGATGTTGTTGATAAAGGCTCGCGTGGGAATCATTGAAGTGGCCAATGGCGAGCTCCAACTTCCCCGCCTCGAGATCGCGAAAGGGAACCAATTCCCTGAGCGGCAAAACTTCCAATTGAATTCCGGGGGCATTTTCAGAAAGCCATTTAGCAAGGCGGGGAATCACGATCCATTCCGCGTAATCCGTGGTGGCAACGGTAAATCGGCGAGACGTTTTTGTAGGATCTGCGGATTCGGCCTGGCTCAACATGCGCTCGAGCGGCTGTTTCGCCTGCCGGATTCCCAGCAGTAATTGCCCCGCGCGAACGGTCGGTAACATTCCTCCGCGGGTTCGAACGAGGAGAGGGTCTTTAAACCCCTCCCTCATGCGCGCCAGAGTATTGCTGACGGCGGGCTGGCTCATTCCGAATTGAGTGGCTACCTGGCTTACGTTCCCGGTCTCGACAAGGGCTTCCAAAATAAGAAGGGAGCGAAAATCGAGATCTCTTATATTCATATAATGAATAATAATATCATAGAATATAATTTGTGTGAATATACACACAGAGGCTACACTAATTCTTGTGGGAGGAGGTTCCTCAAGATGGATCGGAAAGCGCTGTTGTGGATGATTACTACCTATTTTGTCTTGCTCGTCTTAATGACTTCGTAAGCCTTCACCTTCGTTTAATCGAATTGTCTCTCTCTGGTAACGTGTAGAAAAGGCATTGGCAGTCCAGGCGGCTGCCGTCGTTCTTAGGCTATTGCTGTCGTAGGTTCAGTGCCGAGTGGAGTGAATGTTGGAGTAACGGCGGCCGCCTTGCCAATCCCTATTTACCTTAGTGCCCGTCTTTGCCCCAGACATTATCCAAAAACGCATCCCTCCCTGAATGGGCGCGATACTCGTGGTATCTCACCGAGTTCTTCTTATAGAAGTCTTGATGGTAATCCTCTGCGGGAAAGAATTTCATTAGCTTCGTAATCTCCACGACAATGGGCTTTTTGAATTTTCCGGATTTCTGCAGCTCGGCCATTGATTTCTCGGCCGCTATTTTTTGCTTTTTATTCTCGTAGAAGATGGCTGGCCTGTATTGAGTGCCTCTATCGACGAATTGCCCAGCCGAATCCGTCGGGTCCATGCTTCTCCAAAAGACCTCCAAGAGTTTCTCGTAGGACACTATCTTGGAATCGTAAATCACCTGCACGGATTCTGTATGGCCGGTAGTTCCGGCGGAGACCTCCTCGTATTTCGGTTTGTCCTTGGTGCCACCGGCATAACCCGATACAGCGTCTTTAACACCGGCTACTTTCTCGAACGGCGGCTCCATACACCAGAAGCAGCCGCCCGCGAAAGTCGCGCGATCCAAGGCCAAAGCCCAAGAAGAGATCCCCGCTAAAAAAAGACAAAGTCCTCGAAACACTCAATTCACCTCTGAGTAAACCGAACTTTTGATCAGGTCCCAGGTCCGCTCGTCGGCATCAATCTCTGTGTGGGGGCCGCGGTAGACGATATGGTGATTCTTAGCCTCGGAAATTTCAGAGGAGTGAATCCAAGAGTCCTGATCCTGATAGAGATTTCTCCAATCCCCGACCCGTTTCTGAATGGCTAGGTTGTCAAATTCACGAGGAGCTCTGCGGCACTCTTGGCTGCCGAATATTACTTCGCTCGCGCCGCACTTGTTACTGATGGGATCAATCGTGTAGAGCCCGCTAATTGTAATCGCCGCAGGTAGCCTCGTCGACAGATACATCGCTTGCCAGCCTCCGTAGGAATGTCCTGCCAAGAATATCGGCGCATTGGGGCTCGACTTCGAAATCGTCTCGATCTCCCTTTGGATGTCGCTTGTATCGCCGGAATAGGCTTTTCCGCGAAGACGGCTGGAGATAAATTGACCCTTACCTTTGGGGGGCGCAGCGCTGTCCAGGCAACCGATGACGTAGTGAACTCTACGTTCGGCGCGCACTACCTTTAGGTCATCGATCAATTTTTTGACCGGAGTATACATTCCCATGCTGGTCGGGCCTCCCGAGCCGCAGGATGTGTAACCTCCGAGTGCCACCACGATTATCTCGTCGAGGGGGCGAGCGAATAGAGAAACGGTGAAGAGACACAGAAACAGAGTTATTTTCATGCGAGTTATTCTTCGGGTCGGGGTGAGGAATGCCAAGCCGCGGGTAGGCATAGAGCAAGGCTCCGCGAATCCTGCTAAACCGTCGAGTTTATGCAATTAAAAATGACCAACCCATCGACAAGGGGGGGCCTCGTTGGAAAGTCTTGCAAACTTAGCTCATTAGAAAAAAAGTTGACCAGTTACTTGGCAGTAATTTCAGCTGCCGGACGAGTCGTCGCGGTGTTTAAGTCCGGTCTAGCGATGCTGATTGGGGAGCCCTTCTGCTTTATACTCGCGGTTTTTCTCACCTTCTTCACAGGTTGGCCGTTCGCCTGAACATCGCAAGCAAAGCAATTGCTGGAAAACGCTAAGGTGAGCGCAAAGATTAAGAAAACTCTCGAGGTCATTCGTTCCTCCCACTTTGGTTCAAGCCTAATAAATTGCAATCGAGGTGCCAGAGGCTCGTGGCGTGGCACCTGCCTTGCTTCAAATAGGCCTATGAAGTGTAGGCTTGTTCTCATTCTCATCGTAATTTCCGGGTGCACGGATTCGTTTGAAAGAAAGCCTGGATCCATCCCCTATTGCCCGGAGGATGCCCGATCTCAATTTGAATTGGGAGTGAAAGGGAAAGGAGCTTGCCGTCCTCGTCAGATCGAGGGTTCTTTAATTACTCCTTGGCGCATCCGCTGACATTTTTCCTAGAAGATTGAATCGCTTCGTTCAATATCATCGTCGGTTCCCCAACGGGTGTCGGGTCCGGCGCATTTAATGGTGAGTCGTCCGCTGTGGAGGTCGTGGCGGTAGGGACGGCCCCAAGGATCGACTCCGGGATCGGTTCCGTTTAAACCCCTATCCATATGATGACTGATAAAAGCCTTTAGATTGGAAATGGTAAAATTGGGATCTTCGATGGCGGCAAGCTTTGCCTGCCTTAAAATCGATCCCATGTCGGTCTCGACGATCATGGAGTGTTGCATCTCCGTAACCGTTGCAAGCCTCTTCTGAAAGGCACCTTTACTGTGCCACCCGATGGCCGCTAGGACTATTAGAGGGAGAAGGCGGTTTAGGTCCATGTCAGGCCGCCTTCCTCTTTGCGAGCTGTTTGTCGCTTAGGTCTGACATCAGCATGGCGACAAAGACATCGCTCATGCAAACGCGTAAGAAGATCGCCCGATCTATCTTAAGGGCCGTTACCGAAGATTCTGCCACGACATCCGCTGTGCGTTTGATCCCTTTGATTAAGGAGATGATCCCTATCAGATCTCCCTTCTGGAGATAGGCAGCGGGCATCTCATTTCCAGTAATATTCACACGGGCCTTGCCCGATTCAATCAAGTAGGCGGCGTCGCCGATATCCCCCTCCCGAACGATGATCGTGCCCGGACTAAATTCCACGGTATCCGCACAGCGCAAAAGTTCGTGAATCTGGCTGGGGCCTAGATGGGACAGGGCCTGGGAATCGAGAATGAGTTTTACTCTGCGAATGAGAAATGTGAGGTGCTTTCTTTCGGAGGAGTCTTCCGGGAAGAGAGAATCGAAATCGCCCTTGCCAAGTACGAACATCTTTGTGTCTTCGGTTGCCCGAATGGTTGCGGCCCTGGGTGTATGTTCGATGAGCGCGATTTCGCCAAAGGAGTCTCCTGGCTTGAGGACTCCCACCAGCTCCTTGAATCCGTTCTCATGCTCGAGAATAATTTGAGCTTCCCCTGTTCCGACGATAAAAAACTCTTTGCCCTCTTCCCCTTGTTTGATGATGGCTTGCCCCTTACGGAACAAATGCGTCCTGAGCCTTTGTGAAAGTTGCAGAATTTGATTTTCGCTCAGGTGGGCGAAGATCGGAATGTCTCGGAAAAATGCGGCCACTGCTTCGGTCGGTTCCGAGTAGGTTCTGTAGAAGCTTTCGATTCCCTGCCGCGCCTTTCGCGCCGGAAGTTCGGCTACTGCGACGATATTCTCACCGATAATCTTGAGTAAATCGAGGGCGACTAAAAGTAATGATCCCGTGAGGCCGGAGAATATGACGACGGCTGCGGCCCGTTGGGTCCACCGATCTCCATGAACGGCGTGATGCCAGAGCGGGGGAAGCACGCTTGCCAGGGTATCGGAGAAGAGAAGGCTCATTCCATAAAGCCAAATGAGAGAGAAGGATGCGAAGGCCCCCAAGAACCATTCGAATTGTTGAAGGCGAGGGGATGTCCCTTTCTTCTTCCAGAGGTTTTGCAGAAGTTGAGATCCCAGGTACTGCTTTGCGATGGTGAGAATGTCTCTTCGCCCTAGGAGTCCTTCACAAAGGCGCACTAATGGGCTTGAGTAGAGAGGGCAGAGGAAAAGAAGCCCCATGGAAAGAAAGGCACACGCAAGAATTTGCAAGAAAACGGGGCCCGCGATACTCCAACAAAACGCGCCAAAGATCCAAGGCCAAACGATGAGCCCACCCCAGAATCTCGTCATTTGCCACGAGGTCAATAGCTGGGCATCGTCATCTTTCACCACGATACGAGGCAATCCAAATAGAATGGCTCTTATGCTAATGGGAATGCACTGAGCGCCAGTGCCCGCAAGCATTGTGAGGGACAAGAAACCCAAGGTAAGGTTCACGGTGAGAAACGCAAGGTAAGTCTGCGCGAGTAACCATTCCGGGTTTCGTAGCATTCCGATCAAAGCACTTCGCCCATATACGCTGATGGACTGAAAGGAAGTGAGCGAATAGGCAAATGCAGCAAGGCTAACAACAAAAAATATTCTCGAATTGAGAAGTGCCCCTAAAGTCTTTAATGCTATTGAGGGTTCCGCATTCTTGAAGTTCGCAAGAGGGAGATCGAAGAAGAACTTCAATGCCTCCCATGAGCGATTCGTCAGGGTCTGCAATCTTCCAGGTGTCGGTTTTGCAAAGGCGTCTAGGCGGGGCATCGCCTTTTCGGCTCTCTCATCTTCTAGGAAGCCCGCGGTGTTCAAGTGAGAAATTAGCATTACCGCTTCGCGAAAACTCAAGCCCTCCTGACCGGCCAGATGCCACTTCACATAGGTTTCAATAGAGATGTCTAAACCCACCATCTGCTCAAGGACCGAGATTTCCGGTGCGGAAAGCGATAGGTATTTCGCCTCATCGAATGTGCGGACGATGACACGTCCTTGATGGATGTGCCCTTTGGTAAATGGCTTAACTCGAATTTTAGGTTGGCTGTCGGATGCCATGATGCCCCCGACGGCTTATCGGCTGGAATTTGCTCCCTCTTAAGGGGGTAAAGACGCATCGCATGCAAGAGTCAAAAGGGCGAGCCCACAAAGGACTTCGCAAATACCTTCTAAATGTCTGAAATCCCACCCAATATCTGACACCTTGTTCTAATAATTCTTCGCTTGTCTTTGCCCCTCCATTGAGTAAAAGGGCAGGGTGCTTCGCACTAGCAACGTTCGAGGTACTCCCGCTGGAAGGCTGCCATGAAGTTTGTGAGTGATTTTGACGGTGTTCTCACCGATTTGAGCCAAGAGGCTGACCGGGTTAAGGAGATTTTTACCCTGGGAATTTCCCGTTCGGCGGGTCTGGGCGATTCTGCTACCTCTCACTTCTTAGAACTTGCCGAATCGGCCATGAGAAAAACGCCCCACCAATTTGGTTGGTACTCCAACGGCAGAATTTCCGCCTATTGTAATGAGGACGGATTTATTCGTGTAAATGCATTAGGAGCACTTCTAGATGGGTGGGCGAGTGCTCCTTCCCATTTTTCCGAAGCCGCAGAAATTAGATTAAGACTTACTAAGACCGGGACGGCCACCTTTACCGATCTCGCGCAAGCTTCCTATCATCAGATGGTAAAGGAAACAGCTTCCGGGGCGCGCCACCCGCTGGATCCTAAAACACGTCCTGTGATCGAAACTCTTTTGGGGCGAGGACATCAGGTGGTTGTGGTTTCTAACTCCGGCACGGATCGAATCCTGCAAATGCTACGAGCGGTCGGGTTGGCTGCGGAAACAGCTCCCGGCTCGGCGTTGCGTGTACGGGGCGATGCACAGAAATTCGTACTGGGGAACAAGGCGAGGACTTTTTCCGTCGGGGCGTATGAAGTGGACGTCGATCGCCCGGGTTATGAAAAGATTTTGCGGGAAGAAAAGCCAGATGTGGTGATCGGGGATGTGTTTTCCCTCGATCTCGCTCTGCCCACCCACCTTTCCAAAGAAAAAGAATTTTCGGGCTTACGCCCAATTTTGAGAAAACGTCCTTATACTCCGGAATGGTCATTGAGCCACCTGAGTCTGATTAAGGGCAAGGAGGACAAAAGTGGCGTCATCGACAGTCTCGACGGGTTGGTGGAATTGGATCAATGAACGGCTGAATGAGCGTGCTCAGGAAGGGACACCTGCTCACTCGGTGGAATTCCGAAAGCGAAGAGCCGTAAATTGGCTCACGCTTGGCTTCACCTATTCCGCCATGTACATGGGCCGGTACAATCTTTCGTTTGCGAACAAATCTCTCTCCGAAACCTACGGCTGGGACAAAACGCAGATCGGCGCCATCATTACCGCAGCCCTAACGATTTACGGATTTTCCGCCATTTTTAACGGGCCTATCGCCGATAAAATTGGAGGAAGAAAGGCGATGTTGATTGGCGCAGGAGGAACTGTCGTCTTCAATATTCTCTTTGGATTGGGGGCCTATCTTGGCTTTCTCGGTAAAGGTACGCTTCTCCTTGCTTACTTCACTTCCGTTTGGGCGATTAATGCTTATTTTCAGTCTTACAGTGCGTTGGCTTTGATTAAGGTGAACGCGGGCTGGTTCCACGTGAAGGAGCGCGGAGTTTTCTCGGCGATCTTCGGCTCGATGATTCAAAGCGGGCGAGCCTTGATTTTCTTCATTGGTGGAATCGTTGTAACGATCTTGCCATGGCAGTGGGTATTTTTTGTGCCGGCGATGGTCGTGGCCCTCATGGCCTTTTTGACCTACCGATTCGTTTATGACAGCCCGGAGGATGTCCGCTTGCCCACGCTGGATGTTCAAGATGCCTCGAGTGGAGATACGAACCCGATAACGGTTCGTTACGTTTTGGGAAAAATCCTCGGAAACCCGGTGACGTTGACCATTGCTTTTGCCGAGTTTTGTACGGGGTTCGTTCGCCATGGGTTCGAGCAGTGGTTTCCACGTTATATGATCGAGGCTCAACACCTAACGCTGGAGTCGGCGGTATTTCAAAAGGGTGCCATGGCAGTGGTTCTTGCGGGAATTGCCGGAGCATTTTTTGCGGGCACGATGTCCGACTGGGTATTTAAAGGGCGTCGTACGCCGGTTGCTTGCGTCGGTTACTTAATTCAGATCGCATGCCTTCTTGTTGTGTGGCAGGCCCCCGGAACGGAAGCGATCATCATCGCGTTTGTCTTGAATTCGTTTGCGATCAGCATGGTGCATTCGATGTTGTCCGGAACCGCGTCGATGGACTTTGGAGGCAAGAAGGCAGCGGCAACGGCATGCGGAATCTTCGATGGAATGCAATACTTGGGCGGGGCTGTCGTCGGCATCGGGATGGGGTGGATGCTCGACAAATTTGGTTGGAGCTCATGGGGCCCCAGCATGATCGGATTCTCCGTTGTGGGCGCAATTCTCATGATGGTGCTTTGGAATGCGCGCCCCCGCACGA
>JAHFAF010000417.1 GCA_023250715.1 Pseudobdellovibrionaceae bacterium
ACTGATTAGGGCTTTCCACTGAACTGGCTCTTGCGCTTCCTTCGGGATGGTACCCTGCCATTTTTTTCGTTGAGCGCCACTGGCGCCCAGGGAACACAGAATAAGAATTACGATAATTTTTTTCATTTAGAAGGAGACCGTGGTCCCTAAACTTAACGACAGGAAATTTTTCCCGTTCTTTACCGCTATCTGGTCCCGAACCTCCATACGCCAGGAAAATGCATCCGTGATGTAAGTGTCGGTCCGAAATCCGAAAGTCACGCAAGGGAAACTTGATATGGATGTTTTCACTAGCCCCGCTCCGGCAAGAAACGAGCTTCTGAAATTCTGTAAAAAACTTCGAAAGAGAACAGTTTTTCCATAGCTGGGAATGAGCACGAGATTTGAGGAGACCGTGTACTCAAGACGCTCGATCACTTGGGGATTTACGCCGAAATCTTGAGCGAGTTGCGAAGTGAGATCCTTTTGCACGGAAAAAGCATAACTTGCGTTGAGAACTTCCCAGGCGAAAGAAGTACTGAGGTAGTAAGTAAGCCCTGCACTCAAACCAAAGCCCAGGTAATAAGGATCGAGGGGGTAAATCCCGGCACCGGCCGCGAGCTCGAGCGAACGGGGATTTCGGTAGGTCTCGACGGCCTCTACGGTAATTCCGTCTAAGTTCTTCGGGGGATCTTCCTCCGCGCGTGATATCGTCGATAAAATGAGCAAAAACAAGAGTGATGCGATCGCCCATTCCCTAACCATACCCCCAATGATATCCCGTGTTGGCTAATTCGGGTAGAATGAGTGGGATGAAACGAAAGTTACTTTCGGGGACCTTAATTTGGGGGTTACTCATCGCGTCTACGGCGGCGAGAGGAGAAACTGCCCGACCCGAGGGCAAAGGCCTCAAGGCCGGGTCTCAGGAATATAATGATCCGTTAAAGATCAAAGGACAAACCCGCCGCCTAAACATGTTACTCAATCTCAAGAGCGACGCCGAAATCAAATTCGTTCGCCTTCGCAAGAACTACCGCAACGAAATCCTCGCCACCCAATATTGAATAGCCCGTATTTGCGAGCGTAGAGAAGCAATCTCATCGAATCGGCGTTTATCGATGAGATGACGAGATTGCTTCGGCCACTTTGTGGCCTCGCAAATGCTAACAGTTTCCTGAAAAACCCGCTTTGGAGACAAAATGGAATGGCCGTTGAGGACTTTTTCTGACGATGACGAAGGTGCAGCCGAAAAAGCATTTTTTTGGCCCAAATAGGGTTTTTCAGGGAACTGCTAAATGCTTAGCTTGCGTCGCGGACATCGATGGTGGCGACGCAGGTGCCGTTGCCGCCGGGGCCATTCACCGCACCTGAAAAGTTGATCATTCCGGGCGAGTTCGGAGTGTAGGTAACAGTAGATGTATAAGCTCCGGTCCCGCTCGGTGTCGTCAATTGGCTCGAAGTCGCGTTTTGCGCGCTCAAGCTCACGAGCACTGACTCTCCTAGAAGTATTGGGCCCGTAATCGCGGAGCCATTTACATGTCGTACGGACACAGTACAGGTCGCAGTCGGAGGAGGCGGATCATCCGGGATAACGGCCGCAGCACCATCACAGCTTGCGGTGCTTCCATCTTGAGAAGTGATCACCACATGCGCCGTTTTGTTGCCTTCCGTCGACCAAGTTTTCGGCCAGCTATACGCATTCGGATTCGACTGGGCCTGACCGTCGATTGCGACTGAGATCAAGGAGTTCCCGTGATAGCTCAAGCCCCCAACCGAGAGATACACGGTCGTCGCCTGGTTTTTGTGAACCTGGTTCGGACTCACCGAAGCCGTGCAGCTAAGACCGGGGGGCGGAGGAGGAGCCTGCACCGTCGCTTGGGCCGAGCAGGTAACCGTAATTCCATTGCCCGATGTGAATTGACCGTTGAGGGTCACCTGTCCTTGGCTCGCAAATGTCTCTTGCCGATACATTGCGTTTGCACTGACCGAAACACCGTCAATCATCGCCGAGGTTACTCCGCCATTAAGCCCCTCGTATAAAGTATTCAAGTAGATCGTCTTCGGCTGCCCTTGAATAAGGGATCCACTAAACGTAATGGAGCACTGAGGTGCCGGAATCGCAACGACAGTTACCGGCTGCGCCGAGCAAACAGCGGTACTTCCATCCGCCATCGTGATGGACCCAGGAACCGAGAATTGACCCGTGGTTTGAAAGGTCATCTGCTGACTGGGATTAGAAGACGAAACCGCGTTCCCACCCAATGAACCGGTCCATGTGTTTCCGTGATAAGAAGCGTTGGAAACGACGATTTGGTAACTTGTCGCCAACCCCTGATACGTAGAAGAACTTCCGGAAACATAGCATCCCGCTCCAGGAGCGGCCTCACCCGTACCACCGCCGCTGCAACTTCCCGAATCGCCGCTCGACGTGGTGAACGCTGCATTGACCGTAAAACCCCCGACGCTTGTAACAGGGATCTGTAACGAGTTTCCGGAAATGTTTTGACCGTTAATAGTCGCAGTACTCAATGATCCTCCGTAGAGGGGCAAGTGCCTGACAGAGAGATATGCAGTCGTAAAAGCGCTCGGCCCGGCAACAACTCGGTTCGGAGAAAGAGAAACCGTGCAACCGGTTCCCGGCATTTCATGAACTTGAATGTCGCTAGCGCAGCTTTGAGTGCCCCCGGCATTAGAGACCGTAGCGCTAAAGTGCATGGTCCCCGCGGAGCTAGGTGTGAAGAGTTGCCGGCCTCCAGAAGCAGAACTCCCATTGAGAGTAATGGAGGTTGCCGCGCCATTCACATTGAGCCGAATTCCCGCCTCTTTTCCGACGTAATAGAATCCATCGTAAACAGAACCGCCCACGAGCGTGCCCTCGGACTGGAAAATACAGGTAGGCGCCGGAGTACACGGATCGCCTTGATTCATTCCCTCGTAGAGATCGCCAAAACCAGCGATATTAATCTTCATCGGGCTTCCCACACTGATCGACTCCTGCAATTGAATTTCGTCCCAAATAAAATGGATCTTAAGCTCATACCGATTTTGAGCATGGCCGGAAGGGGAACATTCCCCCCCTTCCACTTTGGTCTTTTCGACTGCAAGCCTTAAGGAGACAGGATCCGCATTGCTATAAATCCTACCAACCACCGCATCCCCTTCCTTCGCGGTTTGATACTGCATCTGGCCCCGAGGAACCAAGACTGTCGCAGTATTCGAGCCTGCGCCGCTCGGAATGAGATCCGAGGGCAAGGGAAATTTCACATGCAGCCCGTGTTTGTCGTCGTCCGTATTTGCGATGTACGCGTTTTGTTCCGCATCCACCCTGACGCTGACTCCTCCATTACTGCTCGGTAAACGATCCCATGAAAAGGAATAACGGCGCTCTCCCAGCGCTCCCTGAGCCGCCATCGCAATGAAATCAGTATTGGCGCTAAATTCAGCGTTTCCTTCCGCACCTCTCACAATTCCTGCAATGTAAGAGCGGCCCGAACCCGGAATATCGGGAGTAATTACCACGTCCCCCGAATAGGACGTGACGTCGCCACAGCGGTTAATCGAAAGGACACTCGTGGTTCGTTTTCCAGAATTGAGATCCGCCGCACTTACGAGCATCGAATATTCTTTGCGAGAGCTCGTCTTGATCCACGTTTGCGTATCCATCGTTCCATCGCCATTCGCATCCATACGAAACGCAACTGCCTGACCAGAGCCATAGACCGGAGTGTACTGATAGCTGCCATCGGCCTGCAGCGCTACCTCGACATGATCTACAACAGCCGGCGCAGCGGAAGTTCCATTGCAATGGACAACGAGATTGTAATCCCGGCTCATTTTCACTTTTCCAGCCTGATCCCGCATTTCCACTCGAAAGGACTGAGGGCCACCGATGGAAAAAGTGTGGGAAAAATCAGGGCCGGAATAAGTTGGGCCATCGACAAACACTACCCGTGCGCTTTCGCCTCCCTCATCGAAGTGAAAATTGATCAGAGAATCCGTGAGGAGACTGCCACTTCCTTGCACCGAAGCGCTCGAACTTCTGAAACCAAGCTGTAATGCCCCTTGGCTCGCCGTCAGGGCA
>JAHFAF010000418.1 GCA_023250715.1 Pseudobdellovibrionaceae bacterium
GGTTGGGGTCGCCACTCAATTCAAGTTGGTCGGAATTCTCCTTCTGGGTGAGCTTTCGAAGAAAGGTCTTCTTGTATTTTCCGCCACGCTTTCTTTTATTTGGGTGCTTCCGATTTTTCATTTCCAAGACTTTTTCTTTTCCCTCTTTGCCTTCGGAAGGGATTGGGAAATGAATGCTGGCATCTTCCGTTGGATGAGAGAGGCCCTTGCGTGGCTTGCGCCCGGTTCGGCGAGTACGGTTGCGAGAATCCTAGGCGTCCTTCTTTGTTTTGCTGCCACTGCATGGGTTGAGCTCAAAAGGAAAAAATGGTCCGCTATCCAACGAGTTTATTGGATACTCTTCTTTGCGGTGATTTTCTCCCCGATCGTGAATCCCTGGTATTTCACCTGGGGGTTACCCCTTGCTCTATTTCTCCCGGAAAAATCTCGGCGTTGGGCACTTCTGTCCTATTGCGCTCTGCCTCTGAGTTATTTGTTCTACGCTCCGGGATCGCCGGAAAGATGGTGGGATCTCGAGCATTTGCTTTTATTAAGTTGCGCTGCGCTATCTTGGCGCGCCGCCCCTGTTCAATCTTTTGAGCCTATTGGGCGATGAAGTAGAGTGAAGTCACGATCCAAGAAAATTTTGAAAACCACGTCTAAGGAACAAACGCATATGCGAGAAGTTCCGTTAGATTTTATGGAGACTCCCTTGGCTCCGCGGGTGATGGAGGGGAGTAAATCTTCACTCCGTCGAAACCCCTATCCGAATGGTGAGATTATCGAGGATTTTCTGATCTTGAGTCACCTCGGCCATGGGGGCATGGCGCATGTCTATCGAGCGCATCAGATTTCTTTAGGCCGCGAAATTGCGCTGAAAGTTTCCTATGGGTATTGCGAAGAAGCAAAAAAGATGGCGTATCTCGAGCACGAAGGGGTCGTGAGTCTCTATGGGGAGAGTTACGATCCGAAATTATCGAGACGCCTTCTTTGCATGCAGTTTGTTCCCGGTGGCACATTGATGGGCGTGATTTCACTTCTCTCTGCGTTGCCGGAGGGGAGGCGAAATGGCCGGGAAATTCTCAAGTACCTGCGAAAAAGAGTTCCAAAGGACTCCCCTCATGCCTCGAGCATTCAAGGGCTATACACGAAGCTCAACCATCAGGATCTCGTCGATTTTGTTTTGGCGCAGGGAAAAGAAATGGCGGAGGCCTTGGCTCACGCCCATTGTCGAGGGATTTTGCATTTGGATTTGAAGCCCTCGAATATTCTCTTGGATTATACCGGCCGTGCTTATCTTACCGATTTCAATGTCTCGATGGATGAAAGACCGTTGGAAAAGGGCGGAACCCTTCCCACGTTCGGAGGCACGAAAGAATATATGGCTCCTGAACAGGAAGCTGTCTTTACACACCCGAACCCGAATGAACAGGTCGTGAACATAGGGGCCCACACGGATATTTTCGCGCTCGGAGTGATCTTAAAGGAAATTCTTGCGCAGGCTCACCCGGGAAAAAGTACGGAGCAGGCACCGTACGAAATCCGCGCACTTTACTCTTATTTGGATCGTTTAACCCAACCTAACCCTCTTCGTCGTCCCGCTGACGCCATAGAAGTGGCCAATGCTTTTACAGCTTTCCAGCAGGCAAGGCGTGCATTTCCACGACGACGGGTTTTTTCGAATCTCCGTTCGCATTCCGAAGCGCGAAAGCTTCGGCGCAAGGCTTTAGGCGCAATCCCCTTCGGAGCTTGGGGCATGGGAATGGTGCTCACACTTTTGATGATTCTCGTTACGCGGCTCGAGTACAGTCATTGGCTTTCCATCCTCATGATTGCGGCCGGATCTATCTCAATTTCTTGGAGTTTGGTGGAGTCTTATACTTTGCGGAATTCCTATCCCTCGCTATGGCCTGCGAACGGTTTTCACTTTCGAATTGCAAGACGTGAGCTCAAGGGAAAAGAGAGAAGATTTTTCCTGAAATATGCAGCTGCCTTTCTCTTTCCTCTCGCGGCCTACGTTTTAGAGGGTTCGCAAATTTTTCTAGTGTTAGTCGGGGTTGGGCTTGTCTGCTTTGGATTTGCGGGAAAAAGTTATCGCTGCCTTCTTCAAATGATGGGCTAATTGCAAATGAAAAACGGCCCGTGGGCCACCCTCTTCTTTCGAAGAGCCACGAGCCATTTTCGCTTTTCTGGACTGATGATTGGATGCCTTTCAATAGAGTTAAGCGAAGGTTTCCGGTACTTCGGGCCATCACCTTAATCCCTGAAATTAAAAGATAATACTAGCTCCCACTATCTTTGAATGCGCGGCTAGGGTAGATCCCGGCCATGCCCCAGATTTCCTTGCTCATCCTGGCCCTCCTTTTCCTTGAAGGATGCGCGGCCCTACAGTCCGCTCCCCCGCAGTGTTTTCCTGGGGAAGCGGAACGGTGTTTTCAGGCCGGTATGTACTTTGCGCGCCCGAAAGAAAAGGATCCGGATTATGCGCGTGCCTTGGAAATGTTTCAAAAAGCGGCTGAAGAGGAATTTCCGAAAGCGGAATATGCATTGGGCGTGATGTATTTTCGCGGGCTTGGTGTGAGAAAAAATGAGGTGCGAGCCTTTCAATGGTTCGAAGCGGCGGCAAAGCACGGAGTGATCGAAGCGAGAGCAAACTTAGGCCTGTTCTCATTATTGGGAATCGCGGTCGGAAAAAATGAATACGAGGCAGTCTCCTTGGGATTGGAAACCGCAGAGGGAGGAGTCGCGCTCGCACAGTTCTATATGGGAAGTCTCTACCTTGAAGGGAAGAGCGTAAAAAAGAGCCCGGAGAAAGCCATGGCTTGGTTTCGAAAGGCGGCCGATCAAGGTTGCTCGGCAGCTCAACACAATCTCGGAGTCGGTTACGCAAAGGGAATCGGAGTCGAACACAACCTATTGAAGTCTTTTCTCTGGACGGAGCTCGCCGCGGAATCAGGGATTGTGGAATCTCAGTATTTACTCGCAATGAAGTATGGAGAGGGGCAGGGAATACCCAAGAGCGATTCTTACTCTTTCGAATGGAACTTGAGGGCCGCGAGCAAGGGAAATTGGCTCGCCCAGAATCAATTGGGGACGATGTATGAGCAGGGAATCGGAACGGAAAAAGATCCGATGAGGGGCGAGTATTGGAAATTACGTGCGAAAGATCGCGGATTCTCTTCCACGCAGCTTCCTGAACCTTTTACCTTTCTCGGCCCGGATGATCGGCGCTGCAGTACACCACTTATTTTGAAATAGGATTTGCAACCCATTCCCGGCACCATTGTTGCCAGCGGATGCAGTCTTGCTTCGGGTCATGGATCTTCACGACAGGGGCGAACTCCACCTTCGCTTCAATTCGATCGACTCCCAACAGTTCAAGAAGATGAAAGACAAAGTTATCCTCTAGAAGATATGCCGCCTTCCGAGCGGGCGCATACTTCAAGCGAAAGGGTTGCACGGGCAAATCGAATCTTTTCGCGATTTGAAAAGCACCCCAGCGCCAGTCCTTCTCTTCATTCATGGTGGTAGTCCCCGAAGGGAAAATTGCGACGGATTGTTTGCGAGTGGAAACACAGTGTGCGACGGCTTCTGCGGCACGTGCGCGGGAGTCGGGCACATTTCTATCGACAAGCACCATTCCAAGTTTTCGAATGGCCGTGCCGAAGACGGGCCAAGCCGCGAGCTCTTTTTTTGCGACGAACATGATGGGCATCTGGGACATGAGAAGGGGGATATCGAGATAGCTGATGTGATTTCCCAAAAAAAGAACGGGCTCCTCGCTTGCGCGCCCGATGATTTCGCGTTTCACTCGAAGAATGTCGAGTGCTTCATTTCCCCAGGTCGTTAGATGATGTTGTAGAGCCTCATGAGGGATTTCAGTTTTGCCACGGCCTGCCCTCTGGAGTTTGCCCAAATGGTGCGAGCCGTTTGCAAAAACTTTCGCGAATTTTGTTACGCTAATCAACATGGGGAGCGAGAAAACTAGAGCAGACTTTTTACAAGCGCAATGTATTCCTTCATGGCGGTTTCGGGAGAGGCCCCCTTTCTAGTCGTCCATGCGTCAAATTT